>JAGWTL010000135.1 GCA_028869035.1 Burkholderiales bacterium
TCGTCGAATGAAACCGTTCGTGCTGAGCTTGTCGAAGCATGCCTCCTCGCGGTTTGCCCTTCGACAGGCTCAGGGCGAACGGTGGAGATCTGCACCGGCAGGGCCAGCCCGGCCAGGCCGGCGTAGGGCGCCCAGGCGGCGCCGTCGAAGGTCAGCGGCACCAGGGCCGGGCGCGTCTCGATGATCTTCAGGCCGAACTGCTTTGCGATGCGGTAGCCGAAATCCGTGGCGCCGATCTTGGGGATGGACAGGCCACCGGTGGCGATCACCAGGGATTTGCAGGCGACCGGGCCCTGGTCGGTGTCGAGCCCGTAGCCCGCGGCCCCGTGGCGCACCGCCTGCACCCCGCAGGGCTGCCAGCGTGTCACGCCGCCGGCTTCGCACTCGCGCAGCAAGAGCTGGATGACGTCGTCGGCCGAGCGGTCGCAGAAGAGCTGGCCCTTGTGTTTCTCGTGGAAGGCGATGCCGTTGCGCTGCAGCAGGGCGGTGAAGTCGACCGGGGTGTAACGCGAGAGCGCCGAGCGGCAGAAGTTCGGGTTCTCGCTGATGAAGTGCTTGTGCGGCTGGCGCACATCGATGTCGCGGTTGGTGAAATTGCAGCGCCCGCCGCCCGAGATGCGGATCTTCTCGGCCACCTTGTCCCCGTGGTCGATCAGCAGCACCTTGCTGCCGCGCTGGCCGGCCACACCCGCACAAAAAAGACCGGCCGCACCCGCGCCGACCACCACCACATCGAATTGCTGCATGACGCGAGTGTAGGACCAGGCGCCTCGATCGGCGGCCTGTCGGGTGGCCGTGATCGACTCCACCAAGGCTGCCCGCTACGCATCGATTTTCCGGACGCGCTCTACCACGTCACCGCGCGGGGTGATAGACGCGAGGACATCTTCGAGGGCGACGAAGACACGCGCGTTTTTCTGGTCACCTTCTCTCAGATCGTCACTCACTTCAACTGGCTTTGCGACGCCTGGTGTTTGATGGACAACCACTACCATCTGCTGACCCAGACGCCCGACGGCAATCTTTCCCAAGGCATGCGCCAGCTCAATGGGGTCTATACCCAGGCAAGTCGTCGGCGGCACCAGCGGGTGGTGCGGGGCGGGTGATGGATGCTATAGGGCTAGACCTGAAACCTGTCCCGTGTGACCCCTGTCCCTCAGAATTGCTGCATGGCCCGCAGTGTAGTGAGCGCTTGTGGGTGGATGCGTGGATCAGTTGCCTAGCAGCCTGTGCGCGAGCACGGTCTGCATATCGCGCCGGCCGTCCACGATGAGGTAGATGATGACCTGGGAGCCGTTGATGCGGTAGATCACGCGGTAAGGCTTGAAGAATGTCTGCCTGTATTCCTTGATGCCCAGCGCGAGCAATTCCTTGGGGTAGCTGCCACGTTCGGGTTGAAGGCCCAGACCCTGTGTGACGTGCAGCAACTGGTTCAGCACATGGTCCGCGCTAGCGATGCTGTCGAATTCAGCGATGTAGCCGTAGAGAGACTCCAGATCCTGTTCTGCCCCTTGAGTGAGCAGGACCTCAAAGGTGACTGGTGGGCGTGCCATCAGCTGCGGGTGTGCTGGGCGCGCAGACGTGCCACCACCTCGATCACGGGCCTGACCTTGCCCTCCGCGACATGCTGTTGGCCCAAGGCCAGAATTTTCAGTAAGGCCAGAGTTTCCTGGGTTTGCTCGAAGGACATAACGTCCTGCAAGACGGCCTTCGCCTCCCCATTCTGTGTGATGAGCAGGGGCTCGCGTTGCGCCGTGAGTTGGGTCAGAACCTCGGCGGCATTGGCCTTGAGATAACTGATGGGCTTAACTTGCGAGGAATAACGCATCATGGCTTCCGTCGGGATGAGAAGGCCTGAATATAGTCTTTTTATGGTCTTTTTGCAAATCCGTTGCAGGTGACGGGATGGGCCGTGTTCAGGCCGCGAGCTTGCCGCGGTCCGCCAGCACCGCGGCCTTGCGCGTGAGGCCGTCGATCTCGCCCGTGATGTCCGACAGCACGTTGGCCACCACGGCGAACTCGCGGCCATGCTGGCCGGCGCGCGCGGCCATGATCTGGGCGTTGAAGCTCACCACCTTGGCCTCCTTGGCCACGCTCTGGATGTCGCCGACGATGCCGACCAGCTCTTTCATCATCGCGTCGGACTTGGCCTTGGTGACCTCGTCGAAAGCCGTGGTGGCGGCGTTGAGCGTTTCCAGGATGCGGTCGGTGAAGCCGACCAGCTCGATCAGCGTCTCGGCCACACCGGGGGCCTGCCGCTCGATCTGCTCCAGCGTGCGGCGCATGAGCTGCATGAAACTGTCGATGACGGGGCCCACGCCGCGCGGGCCGTGGTAGGTGGCTTCGATCTTTTGCGCGCTCGCTGTTTCCAGTTGTCGCATCGTGGCCAGCAGGTGCAACTGGCTCTCGGTGAAGATCTGCAGGCTGCGCTGCGCCATCTCGAGTTTCTGCGCATCACCGCGGGCGGCCAGGATGGTCTGCAGGATCATGCGCTGCGAAAGCATGCGCTGGCGGGCGGCCAGGTTGACCAGGGACAGGCCGTTGATGTGGGCCGGCAAGGCCACCGG
The DNA here is from genome assembly GCA_028869035.1 of Burkholderiales bacterium. Taxonomy (GTDB): domain Bacteria; phylum Pseudomonadota; class Gammaproteobacteria; order Burkholderiales; family Burkholderiaceae_C; genus Hylemonella. The sequence continues at coordinate 2,568 of JAGWTL010000135.1, forward strand.
GGTTTTGGCAGGAGCGCCGGGTGTGAAGGGTGTGACAGCAGTGGAGGGCTGGTAGTTCATGTCGGGTACCGTGGGCAGGGCGGGACCCGATGGCCCCGTTCATGTACCCCAAGCAAAGGCCGGGCCAGCTTGCTGCAGATTCAAAACACCCTGCAGCACGTCACCGACAACGATGATGCAGGGGCTGCCGAGTTCTTCGCGCACCAGCGTGGCGTGCAGTTGATCCAGGGTGGTGAGCGCATGGCGTTGTGTGGGCAGCGAGGCGTGCTGCACCAGGGCCGCCGGCGTGCTGCCGGGCAGGCCGGTCAACAGGCCCTGTTCGATCTGCTGCGCACCGCTCACGCCCATGTAGATCACCAGCGTGAGCCGGGCCGCGCGGGCTGTGCTTGCCATCGCGGCCCAGTCCGGTCCGCTGGCACCGGGTTGGGCGTGGCCGGTGAGAAAGATCACACCCTGCGCATGCGCGCGGTGGGTCAGCGGCGCGCCCAGGCTGGTCACGGCCGCCAGGCCCGAGGTGATGCCGTTGATGACGTCCACGCGGATGCCGGCCTCCTGCAGGTGTTCGACCTCTTCGCCGCCGCGGCCGAAGATGAAGGGGTCGCCGCCCTTGAGGCGCACCACCTGCTCGCCCTCGCGCACGGCGGTGATCATGAGCTTCTCGATGAAGGACTGCGGTGTGGACTTGCAGCCGCCGCGTTTGCCCACGTGCACGATGCGCGCGCCGGGTGCGGCATGCGCCACGACGGCCTCGTTGACCAGGTCGTCGACCAGCAGCACGGTGGCGCGCTGGATGGCCTTGAGGGCCTTGAGCGTGAGCAGTTCGGGGTCGCCGGGGCCCGCGCCCACGAGTGTGCAGGAGCCGGGCTGAAATGCGGGTGATGTGTGCATGCGCTTCTCGGACGTTCAGGCGGCCTGTTTCAGCGGCACGACGCGGCGCACCATGCGCTGCAGCTCGGGCACGCAGGAGCCGCAGTTGGTACCGCACTTCAGGCTCTGCTGCAGTGCGCCCAGGCGTTCGCTCTCGCTGCCGCCGCATTGCGCGAGCGTGGTCTCAATGGCGTTTTCGCTGACGTTGAAGCAGGTGCAGACCTGTCGGCTGCGCGCCGGCAGTGCCGCCGGTGCGGCGGCACCGGGCAGCAGCAACAGGCGGCCATAACTCTGGGCCGGCAGTTCCTGCTGCAGCAGGGAGCGGATCCAGGCCTCGGCGCGGGTGTCGCCCGCCAGCAGCACGGCCTGCAGCGTGGTCTGTTCGCCCGCGCGTTGCAGCAGGGCGGCACGGCGCTGGCCGCGCTTGCGGTCGGCATACCGCAGCGTGCCTGCTGCGTCCAGGCCCAGCAACTGTTCGATCTCGATCAGCAGCTCGTCGGGCACGGCCTCGTGGGCTGCGGCGCGAAAGAGCACACCCTGGCGTTCGTGGCCGAAGGGTACGCAGCTGGCAAAGGGGAAACGCACCATCAGGCGGCGCAGCGCCTCGCGTGTGGTGAGCGCATTCTCGGGCGGCAGCCAGGCCATGGCCAGCAGGGTCCAGGGCAGCTCGGCCTTGAGAATCTTGACGGCGGCGTGCTTGAGCTCGGGCTGCTTGGAGCTGGGGCAGAAGGCCGAGGTGGTCAGCGCGTTGACACCGGCCAGGGGCTGGCCCGAGCTGCTCATGCCGCTGAGGTATTCCGCGCCCCAGTGCATGGCCATGAAGGCCTGCCCGCTGGCGAGTTCCTCGCTGGCCTGCAGCGGCACCAGGATGGAGCCGCGTTTGCTGGTGACGTGCACCAGCTCGCCTTCGGTGAAGCCGCGGCGTGTCATGTCGCCGGGGCTCATCTGCACGCAGGGCTCGGCCACGTGGCCGAAAAGGCGGCCCAGGGTGCCCGTGCGGCTCATGCCATGCCACTGGTCGCGCAGGCGGCCCGTGGTGAGTGCAAAGGGGAAGCGTGATTCGCGCGGCTCGGCCACGGGCTTGTAGAGCGTGTTGGCAAAACGCGCGCGGCCGTCTTCGGTGGGGAAGATGCCGTCTTCGTAGAGGCGTTTTTTGCCGACGATCGGGCCTGAGGCCGGCAACGCGGTCGCGTTGCCGTCTACTGATTGGCCTTGGGCCGGGTCCGAAGGACACGGCCACTGTGCCGGCTGTTCGTCCAGTTGCGTGTACGTGATCCCGGTGATGTCGAGATCGCGCCCGCGTGTTGATTCACGGTGTTCGTTCCAGACGGATTCGGGCGTTTCGTAGGGAAATAAATTCCGTTCAGGCTGAGTTTGTCGAAGCCCTGCCGGCCCTTCGACAGGCTCAGGGCGAACGGGGAGGAGTTTTTCAAGGCGGCGCGCGAAGTCCACGGCGATCTGCCAGTCGTGCCGTGCCTCACCGGGCGCGGGCACGGCGGGGCGCACGCGGCTGATGCGGCGCTCGCTGTTGGTCACGGTGCCGTCCTTCTCGCCCCAGGTGCTGGCGGGCAAGAGCAGATCGGCGTAGTCGCAGGTGGTCGGGGTGGCAAAAGCTTCCTGCACCACCACGAACTCGGCGCGCTCCAGGGCGCGGCGCACGGTGTTGAGGTCAGGCATGCTTTGTGCCGGGTTGGTGCAGGCTATCCACAGGGCCTTGATCTCGCCGTCTGCAGCGGCCTGGAACATCTCGACCGCGGTCCTGCCCGGTTTCTCGGGCACGGAGGGCACGCCCCAGAGCGCGGCCACTTCGGCGCGGTGCTGCGGATTGGCCAGGTCGCGGTGGGCGCTCAGCAGATTGGCCAGGCCGCCGACCTCGCGCCCGCCCATGGCATTGGGCTGGCCGGTCAGCGAGAAGGGGCCGGCGCCGGGTTTGCCGATCTGGCCCGTGGCCAGGTGCAGGTTGATCAGCGCGGCGTTCTTGGCCGTGCCGCTGCTGCTCTGGTTCAGGCCCTGACAGTAGAGGCTGAGCGTGGCCTGAGAAGTGGCGAACAGGCGCGCGGCCTCGTACAAGGTGTCCTTGGCGATGCCGCAGGTCTGCGCCACCATATCTGGCGTGTAGTCACGCACCGTGGCCTTGAGCTCGTCGAAGCCGCGTGTGCGGGTGGCGATGAAGTTGGCGTCGGCCCAGCCTTCCCAGAGCATGAGGTGCAGCATGCCGTTGAAAAGCGCCACGTCGGTGCCGGGCTGGATCTGCACGAAGAGGTCGGCCGTGCCGGCGGTGTCGGTGCGGCGCGGGTCCACCACCACGATCTTCAGGCCGGGGCGCTTTTTCCTGGCTTCCTCGATGCGGCGGAACAGGATGGGGTGGGCCCAGGCCGCGTTGGAGCCGGCGATGAAGAGGCAGTCGGCGTGGTCCACGTCCTCGTAGCAGGCCGGCGGCGCATCGGCGCCCAGGGTCTGCTTGTAGCCGGCCACCGCGCTGCTCATGCACAGGCGCGAGTTGGTGTCGATGTTGTTGGTGCCGATCAGGCCCTTGGCCAGCTTGTTGAAGACGTAGTAGTCCTCGGTCAGCAGCTGGCCCGACACATAAAAGCCCACGGCGTCGGGGCCGTGCGCGCGGATGGTGTCGGCAAAACGCGTGGCCGCCAGGTCCAGCGCGGCGTCCCAGCCCAGGGGCTGCGGCGCTTCGCCACGCCGCAGGCGCTGCATGGGTTGCAGCAGCCGCGTCTGCGCGATCACCTCGGGCGTGGCCGTCAGGTGCAGGGTGGAACCCTTGGAGCACAGGCGGCCGAAGTTGGCCGGGTGGTCCGGGTCGCCGCGCACGCCGATGATCTGCTCGCGCCGCGACTCGATGATGACGCCACAGCCCACGCCGCAGTAGGGGCACGTCGAGCGAGTTTCCTTATGCATGCAAGGCCCCTATGGAGGTGTTTCCGTTGCTCGCAAAGCGATCCGTGGCGACAGCCGCGAGATCGCAATAGGGGCAGGTGGACTTGGTTTCCTTATGCATACATGGTTCCTGAGGAGGCCGTGCTCACCAACTCCGTTCGGGCTGAGCCTGTCGAAGCCTGTCCTGGACCCGGACGAGGGCCCTTCGACAAGCTCAGGGCGAACGGGGACGGTTGTCATGCGCAGGCCGTCTTGCGCGTGCAGGGCCCGGCCACAGGCGGCTGGATGTCCAGCGCCAGAGTGGCGAGTTCCTGCCCGTCCAGGTGCACCACACCCTTGTCCACCTTGACGGCAAAGCGGGTCGTGCTGCCTTCATCGGGGGCGCGGGCGCAACCCGTGTCCAGGCCGATGGTCCAGTTGTGCAGGGGGCAGGCCACGCTGGTGCCGAAGACGATGCCTTGCGAGAGCGGGCCGCCCTTGTGGGGGCAGCGGTCGAGCAGGGCAAAGACCTGGTCCTGGTCGTTGCGGAACACGGCCACGGCCATGCCCTGCGGACGCGCGACGCGGCGCGAACCCAGCACGGGAATGTCCTCGACGCGGCAGATGGGTTTCCATACACTCATTTCTTGCTCCTCAAGCTTTCAGACCGGCGTACAGGCCGGTGATGCGGTCCATGACACTCAGCAGGTTCTCGCTGGTGACGAACATGTCGGACAGGGCCTTCGGGCCGGCGTTGTTGATTTCCTTGAGCGCCATGTCGAAGAAGATCCACTGGTTGTCGGCCAGGACCAGCTGATCCTTGATGCCGCTCGTCGCCTCAGGGGCGTTGCGCAGCACTTCCATGGCCGAGAGGAATTCGGTGCGCGCCTTGGTGATCTCGACCTGGGCCTGCGCGGGCTCCACTTTCAGGGCCGCGGCGTAGAAGTATTTCGCCATGCGCTGTGAAAGCATGCGTTGGCGGCCTGCCACGTTGACGAGTTTGCCCACGGGCTTGTTCGCCACGGCCTCGTACTGCACCGTGCCCTGGTGGGCCAGGGCCAGAACGCGTGCGTCGGTGTTGAGAAGCCCTCCCACGCCGTCACGCGTGGGGTGCTTGCCCACCAGCGCGGCCTTGTACTCGCTCCAGGCGATTTCGAGGTCCGCGTAGGTTTTGCGGATCTCGACGTTGGGCGCGTAGGACTTCAGCTCGACCAGCTGGCGGTCGAACAGGGCCATGGAGCGGTCCAGGATCTGCTGGGCGGCGGTGCTTTCGGTCTTGTGCACCAGGGCCAGCCAGGCCTTGGCCATGCGCTGCGAGAGCATGCGCTGGCGGCCGGCCTTGTTGATGGCGTCGTTCACGTCCAGCACCTGGGCCTGCACGCCG
>JAGWTL010000136.1 GCA_028869035.1 Burkholderiales bacterium
CCACTGGCGTTGCCCCCTGCAAGGGGGGTGGCGTAGCGACACGCAGTGCGCGCAGCCTGGGGGTGTTCATTCAGGCGGGTGGGTCGGACTGGATGTCCATGTAGATGCTGTTGCGCATGGCCAGTTCGGCCACGGCATCGAAAGCCCGCTCGACCACGGGCCCCTGCGCCACCACACGCAACTGCCCCTGCGCCACCAGGCGGTCGAACATGCGCCGTGTCATGGAGTGGTTGGAACCGTTGGCGCTGGAGAACAGGCACAGCGTGGCCGGCTCGTTGACCCAGGCCAGCTGCAGGCGCAGCCAGTGCCCGTCTACCTGCAACTCCATCCAGCTACCGGCCTGCAACTGTTCCAATGACAGCTCCGCCGCCGCAGCGTTACCGCCCAGCGGCGTGGGGTCGGTCTCATGGTCGCGATCCACCAGCCCCATGGGCTCGGTGCTGGGGAAATCGGTGGGAGGCGCGGTGTCGCCCGCAGCGGGCCCGTCGAGGTCGTCCATGAAACCCGAATCGCGGGCTTCCTCGGGCGCCAGCCAGGTCTTGCTGGCCGGCTGCGCGGCGCGATGCATGCGCGCCGCCGACACACCATCCATGCCGCCCTGGTGCAAGGCAAACAGCTGGTCGAGGAACTGCTGCAGCTGGTCCGCCGGGTAGTGGATACGCTCCAGGCCCTGGCGCAGACCCTGGACCAGGTGCGGGATCAGCTTGACCAGTTGCCCGGGCTGGTGCTTGGCCTGGTCGGGTCGCACGCTCCAGAACAGGTCTTCGAGCAGGGCCACGTGATCGGGCTCGCCGGGCTGGTCAACCTTGCCCTCGATCTGGGCCTGGGCCATGACCTGGGCCCAGGGACCGCAGGCGAAATCCACCACCAGGTCAGGCACCAGCACGGTCCCGGGCTGCTTGCGGATGTGGGCGGCGATCTGGACCGCCAGTTCATTGCGTTTCTCGGCCTGTTTCAGCGCCTGCACGGCCGCCTGTTGCTGCACCTGGCGACGCTGCTCGGCCTGGGACCAGAAGTGGCGCAAGCGCACCAGCACGCGCTCGAAGGTCTCGGGTGCACCGGTTGCCGGGCCCAGGCGGGCCAGCGCCGCCTGCATGTCGGCAAAGAAGTCAGCAAACCCTTCGGCCTCGACGCTGTCGTAAGCAAAGCTGTGCTGCGCCAGTTCCTCCAGCAGCAGGCGCGCCGGGTGCTTCTTGTCGCTGAAAAAGTGCAGGTCACTGCGGGCCAGTTGCAGCAGGGCCGGCTTGAGCCCGGCAATGAGTTCGCGTACCGGTGGCAGCAGGCGTTCATCCGCGGTGATACCGGCGAGGATGAGCTGGACCACTTCCTGCACCAGCTGGTCGGCATCGGGTGTGGCACCCGAAACGAGACCGTGCAGCTGCTGCACGGTCAGCTGGCCGGCATAGACCTGTTGCACCAGCGCGTGCTGTGAGCTGGTGCCGGCAGGCCCGCCAGATGATGCTCCTGCGGACTGCATCGCACCGGCCATCGCTGCGGCAGAACCCGATGCTGGCCCCGCACCCACGGTACCAGCACCCGCCACCCCCCCTGCGCCAGTTCCCGGCGCGCGCTGGATGACGTAGCGCACGGGCTGCACCTTCTGCGCTTTCAGATAGGCCAGCAGATCCTTGTAGACCGGACGCAGGCTCTTGCCCAGCAGCGGCACCATGGTCTGGCGGCATTGGGTCTGGACCCCGCTGTCGCCCTGCATCTCGCTGATCAGGCCCTGCAAGGCCTCGACATAAACCTCAGGACGGAAAGGATTGCGCTCCGGGCGCACCTGGTCGAAGCCCAGGATGGCGCTGACCAGGGTGTTGAGTTCGGTCAGCTCGTGCTCGGCATCCATCAGCGCCTGTTGCAGGCCGCTCACGGCGCTGATGCGCGTCTGCACCTCCTGCTCGTCCATGAGCTCAAGCTGGTCGAACTTGATGCTGGAAGGCCCGGCGTCCAGGGTCGTCGTCGCGGGGCTGTCGCCCAGTTCGCGTTCGAAAATGCGTTGCAGGGTCTCGGGGAAACGCGCGCGCATCTCCGGCGCGGACTGCACCAGGGCCGAGACCACGCGGGCGCGGGCGTCGCGCGCGATCAGGTCGCGCGTCTGGTCGATCTGGCGTTGCAGGGTCTCGCGCGTCTGGCGCAGCACACCATCCATGATGTCCAGCCCACGACGCGCGGCCTCGCGGATCAGCCCGTCCAATCGGGTGCTGCGGAGGACCGGCTGGGGACGAGGGCTCATGTGCAGTTCCTGCTGGATGGACGATGGAGGTTGCAGCCTTCTTTGCACCTTATTTGAGCGCCTTGAAGCGCACGCGATGCGGCTTGGCCCCCTCTTCGCCCAGGCGCTTCTTCTTGTCGGCCTCGTACTCCTGGTAGTTGCCGTCGAAGAAGGTCCACTGGCTGTCGCCTTCGGCGGCCAGGATGTGGGTGCAGATGCGGTCCAGGAACCAGCGGTCGTGGCTGATGACCATGACCGAGCCGGCGAACTCCAGCAGCGCGTCTTCCAGCGCGCGCAGGGTTTCCACGTCCAGGTCGTTCGAGGGCTCGTCCAGCAGCAGGGTGTTGCCGCCGGCGATCAGGGTCTTGGCCAGGTGCAGGCGGCCACGCTCGCCGCCCGACAGCGTGCCCACGCGCTTCTGCTGGTCACCGCCGTTGAAGTTGAAGCGGCCGCAGTAGGCACGGCTGGCCATCTGGAACTTGCCCACGGTCAGGATGTCCAGTCCGCCGGACACGTCTTCCCAGACGGTCTTCTCGTTGGCCAGATCATCGCGGGTCTGGTCGACGAAGGCCATCTTGACGGTCTGGCCGATCTTGACCTCGCCGCTGTCCGGCTTTTCCTTGCCGGCGATCATCTTGAAGAGCGTGGACTTGCCGGCGCCGTTGGGGCCGATGATGCCGACGATGGCGCCCGCGGGCACCTTGAAGCTCAGGTCGTCGATCAGCAGGCGGTCGCCGAAGGACTTGCTGACGCTCTTGAACTCGATGACTTCATTGCCCAGGCGGTCGGCCACGGGAATGAAGATTTCCTGTGTCTCGTTGCGCTTCTGGTATTCGAAGTCGGACAGCTCCTCGAAGCGGGCCAGACGGGCCTTGCTCTTGGCCTGGCGCGCCTTCGGATTCTGGCGCGACCACTCCAACTCCTTCTTCAGCGCCTTGGCGCGGGACTCCTCGCCCTTCTGTTCCTGCACCAGGCGGTTTTCCTTCTGCTCCAGCCAGCTGGAGTAGTTGCCCTTCCAGGGAATGCCGGAGCCGCGGTCCATTTCCAGGATCCACTCGGCGGCGTTGTCCAGGAAGTAGCGGTCGTGGGTGATGGCCACCACGGTGCCGGAGTAACGCTGCAGGAACTGCTCCAGCCAGTCCACCGATTCGGCGTCCAGGTGGTTGGTCGGCTCGTCCAGCAGCAGCATGTCGGGCTTGCTCAGCAGCAGGCGGCACAGGGCCACGCGGCGCTTCTCGCCGCCGGAGAGCTTGCCGATCACGGCGTCCCAGGGCGGCAGGCGCAGGGCGTCGGCGGCGATTTCCAGCTGGTGCTCACCACCGTCACCGGCGGTGGCGATGATGGCCTCGAGCTTGGCCTGCTCGGCGGCCAGGGCGTCGAAGTCGGCGTTTTCGTCGGCATAGGCCGCGTACACCTCTTCCAGGCGTGCCTGCGCGGCCTTGGATTCGCCCATGCCGCCCTCGACGGCCTCGCGCACGGTCTCGTTCGGGTCGAGCTGCGGCTCCTGCGGCAGATAGCCGATCTTCAGGCCGGCCATGGGGATGGCCTCGCCTTCGAACTCCTTGTCGACCCCGGCCATGATCTTGAGCAGCGTGGATTTGCCCGAGCCGTTGAGGCCGAGCACGCCGATCTTGGCGCCGGGGAAGAAGGACAGGGAGATGTCCTTGAGGATGTAACGCTTCGGCGGAATGATCTTGCCGAGGCGGTTCATGGAAAAGACGTATTGGGCCATGGGCGGTAAATTCTGCGGGGGTAAAACCCGCATTATCCCCGCCAGCCGGGCCCCGCCGAACCGCTCAGGGTTTGGGCGGGTTGCGGGCGTTGAGCAGCGCGGTCTGGGCCACCGCGTCCAGGGCGTTGTCCACCATGTGGCGCTCGGAGACGATGCGCATGAGGCCGCGCGTGCGCAACTGCTCCATGGTGCGGCGCGACATGGAATGCGCCAGGCCCTTGCCCGAGATGAACATGAAGAGCGTGCGGTGCGGGCTGGCCCAGGTCAGCTGGGCGCGCACCCACTCGCCCTTGAGCTGCAACTCGACCCAGCATCCGATGGCCAGATCCGCCGCATTCCAAGTGCCGGACACGGGCGCTCCGGCCGAGGCCGCATCCGGCATGACATCGCCTTCGGGCAGGTAACCCGCCTCATCGGCTTCGTGGCCGGCCATCCAGATGCTGTCGGCATCGGCCGCCTCGATCACGCCATAGCCCGTGCTTTCCCCGCCTGATTCCTGCGAGAAATCCTCGGGCAGCTCGTCCGGGAAACCGTCGAGCTCGGTCACCTCCAGACCATCCATCGGGTCACCCTCGTCTTCGGGCGCCCGGCTCGGCTTGGCGGTTTTCGCCGGCGCCGGCGCCTTGACCTTGGGGGCCTCGAAAGCCTTCTCGTGCAGGGCGATCAGCTGGTCCAGAAAACGCGGGATACGCTCGGGCGGGTATTCGATGAGCTGCAGGCCGTGACGCAGCTTGACCAGCAGCGTCGGCACCAATTGCACCAGGCGGGTGCGGTTGCGTCGCGCCAGCTTGACCTGGGCACTCCAGATCAGGTCATCGACCAGGGCCAGATAACCGTCGGCATCGGTCGTGCCGTCGCCACGCAGCTGCGACTCCGCCACCACCTGGGACCAGGGGCCGCTGAGGAAGGCTGCGACAAAGTCGGGGATCTCCTTGTCCTGCAGGCGCTCCTGGAAATCCGCCGCGAGCCGCTGCGCCAGCATATTGCGCTGCTCGGCGTGCATCAGCGCACGCGCCGCATCTTCCTGCCTGGCCCGCAGCGCCAGGTCCACGCGCGACCACTGGGCATCGAGCATGGTCAGCGCCCGGGCAAAGGACTCGGGTTCACCGTCGCTGCCCAAAAGCTCAAGCACGGCCGAAGACACCATCTTGATAAAACGCTGGAAGCGCTCATCGTTCTCGGTCTTGTAACCCAGGCTCTGGTGCGTGATGCGGTCCAGGAACTGGCGCGCCGGGTGCTTACGCTCGCTGAAGAAACGCGGGTCGGCCTGGGCCAGGCGCAACAGCAGCGGCTCCAGCTCCTTGACCTGGGCCCGCACCGGTGGCAACAGGCGCTGATCCTTGCCCAGGTTCTCCAGCATGAGACGCACCACCTCCTCGCCCAGTTGCTGGCCCAGCTCACGGTTCATGTTCTTGCCGTTGCCCTTGGCCGCGGCCTTGGCGTCCTTGGCGTCCTTGAGGGCGCGTTCACTCAGGCGCTTGATCATGGGCTCGACCATCTTGAGGTCCTCGAGCGCCACCATGGATGCCGGCACCGTGTGCAGAAAATCCTTGCCCCGGTTGCCGCCGCCGAGATCGATCTCTGCAGTCAACAGGCGGCGCAGCTTGTCCAGCGTCAGCATGGTGCGGGTGACCGGATGCTCGACCGGCGTGCCACCCGACGCCGGCGCGGCGGAGGTCAGCAGCGGCACCACCGGCTCGATGCCCTGCGAGCGCAACCAGTCGCCCAGTTCCTTGTAGAGCGTGCGCAGGCTGTTGCCCAGGATGCCGGCGGCCGGGGTGATCAGGGCCGTGCGCGCCTGCTCGCTGGGCACATGCTGCGACAGGGTCTCGCGCAGGGCCCGGGCGAAGGTCTCGGGACGCAGGGGATTGAGGTGGGCCTGCACCGACATCCAGCCCATCAGGCTGCTGATCAGCGCGTTGAGCGGCGGCATCACCTCGTCCACCGCCATCTGGATTTCCTGCTGGGCCATGGCGAACTCGATGTTGGCGTCGAGCTGGCCCTCGTCCAGCAGCTGGATGTCCTCGAAACGCACCAGGGCTTCCGGGTCGCTGGCATGGCTGCCGCTGCGGTAGATCGCCAGGCGCAGCTGCACGCCGAACGTGGCGCGCACCGCCTCGACCTGGCGGCGCAATTCCTCGACGAGGCGCTGGCTCAGTGCCCGCTCGTTGATCTTGGAAATCTTGCCCCCCACCTGCTGCACGGCAATGTCCAGTCCCTTGATCACGTCATCGATCAAGGAGCCGGACTGTTCCAGCACCGCCTCGATGCAGTCGTGCAGGGACGGTTTCTCGGCGGTCGGGTCATCCGACACGCCCAGGCGCCGCATGCGAAACTTTTTCATGGATAACAGTCGATCATTGCCGGGACTCGGACCCGATGCTTGTTACATTCTCCACCGAGTCCGGAACAGAGCCTGCACCCTGACAACATTTTGTTACGGGTATGACAATAATGGCGAGAAGGAGCAATTTCTGTCAATCCGCGTCGCTTCACAAGCACCAGAAGCCGAAGCGTGCGACAATGGTGTCCGTTGCCGTTCAGTTGCGCGCAACATCAGCACACCGCTGGGGGCTTTGTCACCGCGTCCCGCGGACCGACGGTCCCACCCTTGAACCCTATCTGCCTTTGACTGGCCGGGCGCCCCAGGCGCCTGTACAGGCCGATATCCCAGCGCCCGGATGGGCGCCATCACCATGAACTTTGAAGAACTGAAACTGGCTCCGGCCATCCTGAAGGCTGTGCGCGAGCAGGGCTACGAGACCCCCACGGCCATCCAGGCCCAGGCCATCCCGCTGGTGCTCGAGGGCCACGACCTGCTGGGCGGCGCCCAGACCGGCACCGGCAAGACCGCCGCCTTCACCCTGCCCCTGCTGCACCGCCTCACCATGAGCCGCAGTGCGCAGAACAAATGGGGCGGCACCGGCATCCGCGCCCTGGTGCTCACCCCCACGCGCGAGCTGGCCGCCCAGGTCGAGGAATCGGTCCAGACCTACGGCAAGTACCTGCAACTGAGCTCCACCGTCGTCTTCGGCGGTGTCGGCATGAACCCGCAGATCAGCCGCCTGAAAAAAGGCGTGGACATCCTGGTGGCGACACCGGGCCGCCTGCTGGACCTGCAGCAGCAGGGCTTCCTGGACCTGTCCACCGTGCAGACCCTGGTGCTCGACGAAGCCGACCGCATGCTGGACATGGGCTTCATCCACGACGTGAAGAAGGTGCTGGCCCTGGTGCCCAAGGACAAGCAGAGCCTGCTGTTCTCCGCCACTTTCAGCGACGAGATCCGCGAGCTGGCCAACGGCCTGCTCAAGAACCCGCAGAGCGTGCAGGTCACGCCGCGCAACACCACGGTGCAGCGCATCACCCAGGTCATCCACCCGGTGGGCCGCGGCAAGAAGAAGGCCCTGCTGGCCCACATCATCAACGAGCACAACTGGAGCCAGGTGCTGGTGTTCACGCGCACCAAGTTCGGCGCCAACAACGTGGCCGAGTACCTGGAGAAGAACGGCATCACGGCCATGGCCCTGCACGGCAACAAGAGCCAGGGTGCGCGCACGCAGGCGCTGGCCGGCTTCAAGAGCGGCGAGATCCGCGCCCTGGTGGCCACCGACATCGCCGCGCGCGGCATCGAC
>JAGWTL010000137.1 GCA_028869035.1 Burkholderiales bacterium
GAAAGCCTCAATAGTAGACTGAATCTGTGAGATCGCCGGCAAGCGGCTGACCAGCGCTGCGGCAGGCAAGGCACAAAGCACAGACGGGCCCGTAGGCCCGGCGAGCATTTGCAACGCCGCATGGCACAGCGAGGGGCACACGAGTGCCTGTGAATCTCTCGGATCCAGTCTACGATCACGGTTTCGCGGGCCGGTTCAGCCCCGCTGCGGCAACACCGCAGCCGCCACCCGCACACCCGGCGACGCGCCCGCATCGGCCTGCTGCACTACCCCGGCCACCATGTCGGCCGTGACGGCCGAGAGTGTCCAGCCCAGGTGGCCGTGGCCCGTGTTGTAGAACACATTGGCGGCACGACCACGGCCCACGCGCGGCATCATGTCCGGCATCATGGGCCGCAGACCCGCCCAGGGCACGACCTGGCGCGTGCTCACGCCGGGGAAACACTGGTTCACCCAATCGGTGAGCGGACGGATGCGGTCGGCACGGATGTCCTTGTTGTAGCCGTTGAATTCCGCCGTGCCGGCGACGCGGAAGCGGTCTGCGCCCAGGCGGCTGGTGACGAGCTTGGTCTCGTCGTCCAGCAGGCTGACAGTGGGCGCGGCGGCCTGGCTGGTCGCGTCCAGCAGGTTCACGGTGATGGAGTAACCCTTGACCGGGTAGACGTTGACGCGGTCGCCCAACTGCGCCGCAAAGGCACGGCTGAGCACGCCGGCACATACCACCAGGCCGTCGAAGCGATGGGTCTGCGGCAAGCCGTCCACGCGCACAGTGACGCTGGCGCTGCGCCCGTCGCTGTCTAGCTTCTCCACTTCCTGCCCGTAGAGGGTACGCACGCCCAGGCGCTCGGCGGCGGCGGCCAGGCCCACGGTGAACTTGTGGATGTCACCGGTGGCGTCGCTCTCGGTGTAATAACCGCCGTAGTAGCTGCCGGCCAGCCTGGGCTCGATGGCGCGCATCTCTTCGGGCGTCACGGCGCGCCGCGGCAGGCCGCCGGCCGCCAGCAGCTTCGAGACCTCGCCCGCGTGCTCGAAGCCTTTCCTGTCGCGGTAGATGTGCAGGATGCCCCGGCGCTTGAGGTCGAAGTCCACGCCCTCGGCATTGGCCCAGGCGTAAAGATGCTCACGCGCAGCCACGGCGAGCTGCGCGGTGGCGATGGTGTTGCGGCGGTAGTGCGGGATGTTGGCGATGAACTCGGCAAACCAGCTCAGCTTGTGCCAGCTGGGCTTGGGATTCACCAGCAGCGGCGCATCGCTCTTGAGCATCCACTTGAGGCCCTTGAGGATGGTGGAGGGATGGTTCCAGACCTCGGCGTTGGAGGCGGACAGTTGCCCGCCGTTGGCGAAGGAGGTTTCCATCGCCGCGTAGCGGTTCTTCTCGAACAGGGTGACGGCAAAACCGCGTTTGGCCAGGGCGTAGGCAGTGGTGACGCCGGTGATACCGGCGCCAATGACGGCGATCGACTTCATGAGACAGGCTCCAAACGTCATGGGGGTGGGGTGCGCGGCACACCATGTGCCATGCACGCCCCCTCTGTTTGGTACCTGAGAGATTCACGCGGCCTGCATGTCGATGGACGGGGCAGCGCTTGCTCCTGCGGTGGGCCGGGTGACGAGATCCGGCCGCTCTTCAGAGTTCGAGAGATCCGATCGGTCCTTTTGCCTGAGAGTTTCCGGGGCGGTTGCTCCTTCGGCGCTGCAAGCCGCATAAAGCGCTGCAGTCTCTCCCGATCTGATCGGGCCACGGGTGTGACCTGTGCGTATTCTAGCGCCCTGTCCCTGATGTGTGAAATAGCCTCAGGCCATCCAGTCCTGCGAGACGATGCTGTCGCGCCCCATGCGCTTGGCCTGCTCCAGCGCGCCTTCGCACAGCTCGACCAGCGCCTCGGGACCGGTTTCGCCCGTCGGCGTGAACGCGGCCACGCCGATGCTGACGGTGACGATGCCGCCCTCACCGCCACTGTGCGGCATGGCCAGGGCGTTGACCAGCAAACGCACACGTGCCGCCACCACACGCGCGCCCACCTCGTGCACGGCCGGCAGCAGGATGGCGAACTCGTCATCGTCGTAACGCGCCACCATGTCGGCCGGGCGGAAGACAGCACGTGCCAGGGTCGTGGCGATCCGGTTCAAACGCTCCTCGCTCAGGGTCGCCGTGTGGGTGTCGGCATAAGCGCGGAAGTGGTCCACGTCGATCAGCAGCAGGGACAGCGGCTCTGCCGCGCGTTGCGCACGGTCCCACTCCTGGGCCAGGCGCCCGTCAAAAGCGGCGCGGTTCACCACCTCGGCGCTGCTGGCCTGGGCCCCTGCCACTGGCTGTCCGGACTTGGCTGGGGTCTTGGCAGGCATGGCGTGGGCTCGTTGGTGTTTCAGCGACGCAGCTGCAGCTGCTTGAGATCCGCCACGATCTCGGCGGAGTGTTTCGCCGTGTCCACCGAGCGGTAGGCCTTGGCCATGCGCCCCTGGGGATCGATCACGAAGGTGTAGCGCTTGGCGAATTTGTAGACCAGCCAGTCCGACAGGGTGCCGTAACGCGCGGCCACCTCGCCTTTTTCATCGGCCAGCAGGGGGAAAGGCAGCTTGTACTTCTGCGCGAAGGTCGCGTGCGAAGCACTGGTGTCTATGCTGATGCCCACCACCTCGGCGCCCAGGGCCTGCAGCTGCAGCCAGTCGTCGCGGAAGGTGCAGGCCTCTTCGGTGCAGCCCGGTGTGTCGTTCTTGGGGTAGAAATAAAGCACCAGCCACTTGCCGCGCCAGTCGGCCAGCTTGCGCGTCTTGCCCTGCTGGTCGGGCAACTCGAAGTCCGGTGCGGGCTGGCCCGCTTCGGGCACCGCCGCCTGCGCAAGGCCCGCACCGAGCACCGCGCTGCCGGTCAGCAACTGGCACAGGGTGCGGCGCCGCAAGTTCACGGCCGCAGTTCCTTGAGGCCGCCCATATAGGGCTGCAGGGCCGCGGGAATCTCGACGCTGCCATCGGCGCGCTGGTAGTTCTCCAACACAGCCACCAGGGTGCGGCCCACGGCCAGGCCGGAGCCGTTGAGCGTGTGCAGCAGTTCGTTCTTGCCCTGGGCGTTCTTGAAACGCGCCTGCAGGCGGCGGGCCTGGAAGGCCTCGCAGTTGGAGACCGAGCTGATCTCGCGGTAGGTGTTCTGCGCGGGCAGCCAGACTTCGAGGTCATAGGTCTTGGCGGCACCGAAACCCATGTCACCGGTGCACAGGCTCATCACCCGGTAGGGCAGACCCAGCTTCTGCAGGATGGCTTCGGCGTGGCTCGTCATCTCTTCCAGCGCCTCGTAGCTTTTCTCCGGGTGCACGATCTGCACCATCTCGACCTTGTCGAACTGGTGCTGACGGATCATGCCGCGCGTGTCGCGCCCGTAACTGCCGGCCTCGGAGCGGAAGCAGGGCGTGTGGGCCGTGAGCTTGAGGGGCAGGTCCGCTTCGGCCACGATCTCGTCGCGCACGAAATTGGTCAGCGTCACCTCACTGGTGGGGATCAGGTAGAGCGCCACGTCCTCGGCCGCGCCCTCCTGGCCGCCCTTCCTGGCGGCGAACAGGTCTTCCTCGAACTTGGGCAATTGGCCGGTGCCGCGCAGCGTATCGGCGTTGACGATGTAGGGCGTGTAGCACTCGGTGTAGCCGTGCTCCTGGGTTTGCGTGTCCAGCATGAACTGGGCCAGGGCGCGGTGCAGACGGGCGATGCCGCCCTTCATGACCGTGAAGCGCGAACCGGTGAGCTTGGTGCCGGTGTCGAAGTCCAGGCCCAGGGGCTCGCCCACGTCCACATGGTCTTTCACCGCAAAGTCGTATTTCTTCGGCGTGCCCCAGGTCCGGGCCACCACATTGCCGTGTTCGTCGCTGCCCACGGGAACGCTCTCGTGCGGCAGATTGGGCACGGCCAGCAGCAGTGCCTGCATATCGGTCTGGATCTGCTCCAGACGCGCAGCGGAGGACTCCAGCTCACCCTTGAGCGCGTTGACCTCGGCCTTGGCCACTTCGGCTTCGGCCTTTTTGCCCTGACCCATGAGCGCACCGATCTGTTTGCTCAAGGTGTTGCGCTTGTTCTGCAGTTCTTCGGTGCGGGTCTGGATGGTCTTGCGCTCGGCCTCCAGGCCGCGGAACTTGTCGGCATCAAGAAAGGGCTGCGGGTTCTTGCGCGTCTGCAGGCGCGCCAGCACGCCGTCGAGGTCTTTGCGGAGCAGGGTGAGGTCTAGCATGGGGGGAATTGTAAGTTGGCGATCGCTCAGGTCTTGAGACTCGAGATCATCAGGCCTTCAAGCCTTTGGGCAGGGGGAACTTGATGGTCTCCTCGATACCGTCCATCTTGCGCACCGCTACGGCGCCCAGCGCCCGGATGCGCTCGATCACCTGCTGCACCAGGATTTCCGGGGCCGAGGCGCCGGCCGTCAGGCCCACGCGGCCCTTGCCCTCGAACCACTCCGGCTTCAACTCCTCGGCACTGTCCACCATATAGGCGTCGGTGCCCAGCTTCCTGGCCACCTCGCGCAGGCGATTGCTGTTGGAACTGGTGGGGCTACCCACCACGATGACCACGTCCACCTGCGGGCTCAGCAGCTTGACGGCGTCCTGCCGGTTCTGCGTGGCGTAGCAGATGTCCTGCTGCTTCGGGCTGCGCACCTGAGGGAAACGGGCCTTGACTGCCGCCATGATGCCGGCCGCGTCGTCCACGGAAAGCGTGGTCTGCGTCACCACGGCCAGCTTGGCCGTCTGCGCGGGACGCACATGCGCCACGCCGCCCTCGTCCTCCACCAGGTGGATGCCGGAATCAAGCTGGCCCATGGTGCCTTCCACTTCCGGGTGACCCTTGTGGCCGATCATGATGAACTCGTAGCCTTCCTTGTGCAGCTTGGCCACCTCCACATGCACCTTGGTCACCAGCGGGCAGGTGGCGTCGAAGATCCGGAAGCCGCGCGCCTGCGCCTCCTGCTGCACGGCCTTGCTCACGCCATGGGCCGAGAACACCAGCGTGGCGCCGGGCGGCACGTCGGACAGTTCCTCGATGAAGATGGCGCCCTTGGCCTTGAGGTCGTTCACCACATAGGTGTTGTGCACGATCTCGTGGCGCACATAGATCGGGCGGCCGAATTTGGTCAGGGCCCGCTCCACGATCTCGATGGCCCGGTCCACGCCGGCACAGAAGCCGCGCGGTTCGGCCAAAAAGATCTCGGCCCCCACGCTTGTCACTTCGTGTCCTGCGCTGCCCCCCGAGGGGGCCTTCACGCCTTGGGACGGCCCGGCGGCGCTCTCTGCCTGTGTACTCATGCTCATAACACCCCGATCAGTTGCACTTCAAAGGTCACGGGCTGGCCGGCCAGCGGGTGGTTGAAGTCGAACAATACAGCCTCTTCGCCCAGCTGGCGCACCACACCGCCGAATTGTCCCTTGCGGTCCGGCGTGGGGAACTGCACCACGTCACCCACCGCGTATTGCTCGTTGGGGTCACCCAGCTCGCGCAATTCCTTGCGCGAGAGCCACTGCTGCATGTCGGGGTTGCGCTCGCCATAAGCCCCCGGCGGCAGTTGCAGCGTGGTGTGCACACCCTCCTCCAGGCCCAGCAGGGCCTGCTCCACGCCCGGGGCCAGTTCGCCCGTGCCTATGGTCAGCGTGGCCGGCTTGCCGCCGAAAGTGTTGATGATGTCACCGGCCGGCCCCGAGAGGCGGTAATGCAGCGTGAGGAAGGAGCCGGGCTGGACCCGGGCAGGGGTGGCGTTCATGAAAGTCCCGATAAACTGGGCTCCATTGTAAAAACCCTGGGTTTCACGGTTCGATATGCCGCTCAAAGACCTTCCCCCCGACGCGCGACCCCGCGAAAAGCTGCTGGCCCGCGGCCCGGGGGCGCTGTCGGATGCCGAGCTGCTGGCCCTGCTGCTGCGCACCGGCCTGGCCGGCAAGGGCGTGCTGCAGCTGGCCCAGGAGCTGCTGGACAGCTTTGACGGAATGGCCGGCCTGCTGCACGCCGGCGCGGACGACCTGAAACGCATCAAGGGCCTGGGTCCGGCCAAACGCGCCGAACTGGTGGCCGTGCTGGAGCTGGCCCGCCGCGCCCTGGCCGAGCAATTGCGCGAACGCGCCGCGCTGGACACCCCCCAGGCCGTCAAGGACTACCTGCAGCTGCACCTGGCCAACAAGAAACATGAATGCTTTGCCGTGCTTTTCCTGGACAACCAGCACAAGCTGCTGGCGCTGGAAGAACTCTTTCGCGGCACCCTGGCGCAGACCAGCGTCTACCCGCGCGAAGTGGTGCTGCGCGCCCTGCACCACCACGCCGCCGCCGTGGTGCTGGCGCACAACCATCCCAGCGGCACGGTGCAGCCTTCGCGCGCCGACGAGGCCCTGACCCAAGCGCTGAAAGCCGCGCTGGCCCTGGTGGACGTGCGCGTGCTGGACCACATGATCGTGGCGCCGGGCCTGGCGCTGTCCATGGCCGAGAAGGGGCTGATCTGATGGTCAAGATCAATACACTGGCCGATCTGAAACAGGTCAAGAAGGCCATCGAAACGCAGGCCAGGCTGGAAACCGAACGCAAGGCCGAAACAGCGAAGCAGGCCCGCCAGGCCACCGCGGACAAAGACCTCTTTCTGCAGGCCGCCGGCAAGGTACGGCCCCTGGCCCAGCCCGCCAAGGCTCAGCTCAAAAACACCAAGCCCCCACCGCAGCCCCTGCAGCACCAGCTGGACGAGCAGGCCGCGCTGCAGGAAACCCTCAGCGACGAATTCGACATCAGCACCCTGCTGGAAACCGACGAGCACCTGAGCTACCGCCGCCCCGGCATCGGCCCCGACGTCACGCGCAAGCTGCGCCGCGGCGACTGGGCCATCCAGCGCCAGCTCGACCTGCACGGCCTGCGCACCGAAGACGCCCGCGAAGCCCTGGGCCAGTTCATCCGCGAGGCCCACCAGCAGGGCCTGCGCTGCGTGCGTGTGGTCCACGGCAAGGGCCTGGGCTCACCGGGCAAGACGCCCGTGCTCAAGGGCCGGGTGCAGAGCTGGCTGGCGCAGAAGAAGGAAGTGCTGGCGTTTGTGCAGGCGCGGCCGGCGGAGGGTGGTGCGGGTGCCGTCGTGGTTCTTCTTCAGCCCTCCGCTTGATGGGGAGGGTTTGGGAGGGGTGAGCGTCAATACAGCGCAAAGCGCAACACTCCCGGCTAGCTGCCGGGAGTGTTGCGCATCCAGTCCGCCGTCCCGGCAAAAGACTCGCGCAGCTTGCCGCGCAGTTCCTCATCGATGCCGACTTCCCCCATGGCCTGGTCCATGCAGGCCAGCCACTGGTCGCGCTCCATGAGGCCGATCTTGAAGGGCATGTGGCGTGCGCGCAGGCGCGGGTGGCCGAAGCGTTCGGTGTAGTGCTGCGGGCCGCCGAGCCAGCCGGTGAGAAACCAGGACAGCTTCTGCCGCGCATCCGTCAACTCGCTGCCGTGCGCGGCGCGCAGTTCCTTGTAGCCGGGCTCCAGGTCCATCAGGTCGTA
>JAGWTL010000138.1 GCA_028869035.1 Burkholderiales bacterium
TCGACGTGAGCAAGGTGGACGTCTCCATGAACGGCATCGAGCTGCAGGACCGCGAATTCTTCGCCGCCATCCGCGAAGGCCGCGAGCCCAACAGCAGCCTCGCCCAGGTGCTGCCTTGTTACCAGGTGCTGCACCAGCTGGAACAGCAACTCGTCTGACCATGATGCGAGCGATTTTTCCCGTTCGGACTGAGCTTGTCGAAGTCCTGGCGATTCGCTGCCCAACGACCGGCTCAGGGCGAACGGATGGGCTCGCCATCAGCGTCGATGTGCGCTGACCCCTTCGTATTTCTGCGAGGACCAAGCATGCAAGAACGCAAGATCGGTCCTTTCCAGGTGTCGGCTCTGGCCCTGGGCTGCATGAGCCTGAGCCACGCCTACGGCCAGCCGCCGTCGCCCGAGCACGGCGAGCGTGTGCTGCTCAGCGCGCTGGATGCCGGCGTGACGATGTTCGACACCGCCGCGCTCTACGGCTTCGGCGCCAACGAAACCCTGGTGGGCCGTGTGCTCAAGGCGCACCGCAGCAGGATCACCCTGGCCAGCAAGGGCGGCATGGCGGGTGTGGACGTGGCCGGTGACGGCAAGCTGGTGCGCGTGATCGACGGCCGGCCCGAGGCCATCCGCAAGAACTGCGAAGACAGCCTGCGCCGCCTGGGCACGGACGTGATCGACCTCTATTACCTGCATCGCTGGGACAAGAAAGTGCCCATCGAAGACAGCGTGGGTGAACTCTCGCGCCTGGTCGAGCGTGGCCATGTGCGCGCCATCGGCCTGAGTGAAGTGTCGGCCGCCACCGTGCGCAAGGCCCACGCCGTGCACCCGATTGCCGCCGTGCAGACCGAGTACTCGCTGTGGACGCGCAACCCCGAGATCGCCGTGCTGCAGGCCTGCCGCGAGATCGGCGCCGCCTTCGTGGCTTTCAGCCCCGTGGCGCGCGGTTTTCTCACGGGCAAGCTGCGCGATGTGCAGGCACTCGACGCCAAGGACATCCGCCACGGCATGCCGCGCTTCGAGCCGACCCACTACGCGGGCAACCTCAAGCTGCTGCCGGCCTACGAGGCCGTGGCGCATGAAGCAGGCTGCACCCCGGCCCAGCTGGCCCTGGCCTGGCTGCTGCACAAGGCGCCGCACATCGTTCCGCTCTTCGGCACCACCCGCCTGGACCACCTGGCCGAGAACCTGGCGGCTGCCGACGTGAAGCTCAGCCCCGCGCTGATGGTCCAGGTCGAAGCCGTGGTCAACCAGCAGACCGTTGTGGGCAATCGCTACAGCGAGCAGAGCAACCGCGAAGTCGATACCGAGGTGTTCTAGAAATTTCCGTTCGGGCTGAGCTTGTCGAAGCCCAGCGATCCACAGAGACCTTAGCCATGCCCACCACCCTCATGCTCCTGCCCGGCCTGAACTGCGACGCCGCCGTCTGGACCCCGCAAGTGACTGCGCTCAAAGGCCAGGCCCACTGCCTCATCCCCGCCTGGGGCCTACGCGACTCGCTCACCGCCATGGCCCAGCAGGTGCTGGACGAAGCGCCCACCGAGCGCTTTGCCATGGCCGGCCACTCCATGGGCGGCCGTGTGGCCCTGGAAGTCATGCGCCTGGCCCCGCAGCGCGTGGAGCGCCTGGCCCTGCTGGACACGGGCACGCACCCGCTGGCAGCCGGCGAGGCGGGCGAGAAGGAGAAGGCCGGCCGCATGGCCCTGCTTAAGATTGCACAGGCGCAGGGCATGCGTGTCATGGCCCAGGAGTGGGCCAAGGGCATGGTGCACCCGGACCGCATCGGCGGCCCCATCTTCGAGCAGGTGCTGACCATGTTCGACCGCGGCAGCGCCGCGCAGTACGCCGCGCAGATCAACGCGCTGCTGAACCGGCTGGATGCAGCGCCTCTGTTGCCCGGTATCGCCTGCCCTACGCTCGTGCTCACGGGCCGCCAGGACGCCTGGAGCGGCCCGGCCCAGCACGAAGCCATGGCCGCAGCCATCCCTGGCGCACAGCTGGTCATCGTGGAAAACAGCGGTCACATGACGACCATGGAGCAGCCGCAGGCGGTGAGTGAGGCGCTGGTCGCTTGGCTGCAGGGCTGACGCCGCCAGGCCGCGGATCAGGGTTTGCCCTGCCACGGGGCGTGAGTTTCCCCTTGCTCCCCTAGAATGCGCCACAGGGGAGACCAATGACGCCAGAAGCCCGCGCCCGCCAGAATATCGACGCGCTGCTCGCTGCAGCCGGCTGGCACGTCTGCAATATGGCCGACGCCAACATCCATGCCGCCACCGGCGTGGCCATCCGTGAATTCCCCCTCAACCCCGGCTACGGCTTTGCCGACTACCTGCTCTACGTCAACGGCAAGGCCGCTGGCGTGATCGAAGCCAAGAAAGAAGGGGCGACGCTGAGCGGCGTGGAAGTGCAGTCCGCACGCTACGCCCAGGGCCTGCCCGCCAGCCTGCCGGCCTGGCGCCGGCCCCTGCCCTTTCTCTTCGAATCGACCGGGGTCGAAACCCATTTCACCAACGGCCTGGACCCACAGCCGCGGGCCAGAGGCGTATTCGCCTTTTTCCGTCCCGAGCTGCTGGCCCAGTGGCTTTCCGCGCGGGCCGAGCCCATATCCGTTCGGGCTGAGCCTGTCGAAGCCCACCCTTCGACCAGCGCAGGGCGAACGGCCGAAGAGCCGCCGACGGGATACGGCATAGGGCCAACCTTCCTCGCCCGCCTGCAGCACATGCCCCAGCTCGTCACAGAGTGGGGCACGGGCGGCGCCCACTACCAGCTCTGGCCGGCGCAGATCCAGGCCATCACCCACCTGGAAAAGAGCCTGGCCGCCAACAAGCCCAAGGCGTTGATCCAGATGGCTACCGGCAGCGGCAAGACCTTCACCAGCATCAGCTTCATCTACCGCCTCATCAAGTTCGCCGGCGCGCGCCGTGTGCTCTTCCTGGTGGACCGCGGCAATCTGGCGCGCCAGACCAAGAAGGAGTTCGACGCCTACGCCTCGCCCTACAACAACTTCAAGTTCGGCGAGGAATACATCGTCCAGCACCTGCAGAACAACCAGCTGGATACCAGCGCCCGCGTCGTCATCTGCACCATCCAGCGCATGTTCTCCATGCTCAAAGGCCGCGAGCTGGCCGAGGAGGACGACGAAGTGTCTTTCCTTCCCATCCAAGGGGCTTCTCTCCCTCTCCCGCTGGGAGAGGGCAGGGGTGAGGGCGGTTTTCAGGGTGGGCTGCTGGCGCAACCAGACCCCATCGCCTACAACCCCGCCATCCCCATCGAGAGCTTCGACATCGTGGTCACAGACGAAGCCCACCGCAGCATCTACAAGCTGTGGCGCCAGGTGCTGGAGTACTTCGATGCCTACCTCATCGGCCTCACCGCGACGCCAAATAAGCAGACCTTTGGCTTCTTCAACCAGAACCTGGTGATGGAATACAACCACGCCCAGGCCGTAGCCGACGGCGTGAACGTCAACTACGACGTCTACCGTATCAAGACCGAAGTGACCGAAGCCGGAGCCAAGGTGGACAAGGGCTACTGGCTCGAAACCATGGACCGCGCCACCCGCCGCCGCGCCGCCTGGCAGCTGGACGAAGACTTTGCGTACGACCCCGCCGAGCTGGACCGCGCCGTGCAGACGCCCGACCAGATCCGCACCGTGGTGCGCACCCTGCGCGACCGTTGGCAGAGCGATCTGTTTCCCCAGCGCGAAGAACTGCCCAAAACCCTGGTCTTCGCCAAGGACGACAACCACGCCGAAGCCATCGTGCAGATCCTGCGCGAAGAGTTTGGCCGCGGCAACGAGTTCGCGCAGAAGATCACCTATAGGACGACAGGCACCACACCCGAACAGCTCATCAAGGATTTCCGCACCAGCTACTACCCGCGCGTGGCGGTGACGGTGGACATGATCGCCACCGGCACCGATATCAAGCCGGTGGAAATCGTCGTCTTCATGCGCAGCGTGAAGAGCCGCAGCTTCTTCGAGCAGATGAAGGGCCGCGGCGTGCGCGTCTGCAACCCCACCGACCTGGCCGCCGTGAACCCCGGCACCCATGTGGTGAAAGACCACTTTGTCATTGTCGATGCCGTGGGCGTGTGCGAACGCGACAAGACCGACAGCCGCCCCCTGGACCAGAAAAAGAGCGTCCCGCTGGACAAGCTCCTGCAAGCGGTAGCCCTGGGCAATGTGGAAGACGAAGTCCTCTCCAGCGTGGCCGCCCGCCTGGCCCGGCTGGACCGTGACCTGGGCGAGGCCGACCACGCCAAGATACTGGAGGCCAGCGGTGGCCACACCCTGCAAAGCCTGGCGCGCGGCCTGGTGGAAGCCCTCAACGCTGACCCCACAGACCCCGTTCGCGCTGAGCCTGTCGAAGCGCTCATTCAAAGAGCCGCCAAACCCTTCAGCAACCCCAAGCTGCGCGAGCTTATCCTGCAGTTGCGCCAGAAGGCCGATCTGGTGGTGGACACCGTCACGCAAGACAGCTTGATTGCCGCCGGCTTCGCCGAGGGCTCCGACCGCGCCAAAGACCTGGTGCAGAGCTTCGAGGCCTTTATCGCGCAGCACAAGGACGAAATCACCGCGCTGCAAATTCTCTACAGCCGGCCCACGCGGGCGCCGCTCAAGTTTGAAGACATCAAGGCCCTGGCCGACGCCCTGCACGCCCCGCCGCACCTGCTGGACGAAACCGCCTTGTGGCAGGCCTACGCTTCGCTGCAGAAGGGCCGTGTCAAAGGCGCCAGCCAGCGCCGGCTGCTGACCGACTTGGTCAGCCTGGTGCGCTTTGCCATGCAGCAAGACAACGAGCTTGTGCCTTACCCCGAGCGCGTGCAGGCCAACTTCAAGGCCTGGCTGGCACAGCACGGCCAACCCTTCACCCCCGAACAACTCCACTGGCTGGAAATGATCCGCGACCACATCGCCGCCAACCTCGGCATCGAAATCGACGACTTTGAATACGCCCCCTTCAGTCAGGAGGGCGGGCTGGGCAAGGTGCATCAGCTGTTTGGGGTGGAGCTGCCCAAGGTGATTGAGGAACTGAATCGGGAGTTGGCGGCGTGAGTGGTAAGCAACGCGTCTTTGTCAGCTCAGTGCAAAAAGAGTTGGCTCAAGAGCGCCAGGCGCTCAAACGCTTCATTCATGCCGATCCGCTGCTGTCGCGGTTTTATGAGGTCTTCTTGTTTGAAGACCTGCCCGCAACAGACTTGCGGGCAGACGAGGTGTACCTCGGTGAAGTGGATCGATGCAGCCTTTACCTCGCGATCCTGGGCAACGACTACGGGTTTGAGGACGCAGAGGGTCTTTCTCCCACCGAACGTGAATTTGACCGCGCCACTACCCTGGGCAGAACGCGCCTTATCTTTGTGCGCGGGCAGAACGACGATGCGCGTCACCCCAAGATGCGGGCACTGGTGCGCAAAGTGGGCGATCAGCTGATTCGCCGCCGTTTTGGCGACACGCCAGAGCTGCTTGCCGCTGTGAATGCCAGCCTGGTCGATCATCTGGCCCGCACGGGCGCACTGCGCACCAGCCCTTTTGATGCCACAGCGTGCGCGGGCGCCACGCTGGCTGATATCTCGCAAGACAAACTGGACCTCTTTCTGGCCCGTGCACAGACCAACCGTGGCTATGCGCTGGACCCGGCCACGCCCATGCTCAGCGCGTTGACGCACTTGAATCTGCTCGATGCCGGGCAGCCCAGTCATGCAGCCATCCTGCTCTTTGGGCAAGCCCCGCAGCGCTTCTTGCCCAGCTCGGAACTCAAGTGCATGCACTTTCATGGCACGGGGGTGAGCAAGCCCATCCCCTCGTACCAAATCTACAAAGGCACGGTGTTTGAGCTGGTCGATCAGGCGCTGGACTTTGTGCTGTCCAAGATTGCCCGGGCTGTGGGCACCCGCGCCGCAGGCGCACAGGCCCCGGTGGACTACGAACTCCCGCGTGAAGCCGTGGCCGAAGCCATCGTCAACGCCGTGGCGCACCGCGACTACACCTCCAACGCCTCGGTGCAGGTCATGCTGTTTGCCGACCGGCTCGAAATCTGGAACCCCGGCGAACTGCCCCCGCAGCTCACCGTGGACAACCTGCGCCGCCCGCACGCGTCCATCCCCCGCAGCCCGCGCATTGCCGAGCCGCTGTTTTTGGCCCGCTACATTGAAAAGGCTGGCACCGGTACGCTGGACATGATCCACCTGTGCGCCCAGGCGGGCTTGCCCACGCCGGAGTTTCGGCAAGACGGCGGGCAATTCATCCAGACCCTGTGGCGACCCACGGGTGCGGCCGAGGGGGCCGAAGGGACTAAATCAGGCACCAAGTCGGCACCAAGTCGGCACCAAGTCGAAATCCTCGCCAAAGCAAGCACTGGCGCGGCTTTGACCGATTTGATGGCGGTGGCCAAACGCACTGACAGGACCAAGTTCAGGCACCAAGTCGTCCAGCCGCTGATGGACCAAGGCTGGCTGGAAATGACCCTGCCCGACAAACCCACCAGCAGCCAGCAAAAATACCGCCTGACCCTTGCGGGGCAGGCATGGCTGGCTACCCAGCCGGAAAAGAAAAAATGAACGTGATCCCCGACCACATCGCCGCCAACCTGGGCATGGAAATCGACGACTTTGAGTACGCGCCCTTCAACAGCGAAGGCGGGCTGGGCAAAGTGCATCAGCTGTTTGGGGCCGAGCTGCCCAAGGTGATTGAGGAACTGAATCGGGAGCTGGCGGCATGAGCGAAATGGTTGCGAAAACGGAATGGGAGACAAAGCGCCTCGATGAGGTTGCGGACGTTCTCGACAGTAGACGTATCCCTATAAACGCCAAGGAGCGCGAGTCGCGCCATGGTTCCATTCCGTACTATGGTGCTACGGGGCAAGTTGGTTGGATCGACGATCATCTATTTGACGAAGAAATTATCCTGCTTGGTGAAGATGGTGCCCCATTTTTTGACACTTCAAAGCAGAAAGCATATTTGGTGCGAGGTAAGTCATGGGTAAATAATCATGCCCACGTGCTTCGTGCAAAACCTGGCGTCCCTGCTCTGTATTTGAAATACTGGCTCGATCGACTCGACTACCACCCATTCGTTAACGGAACTACACGCTTAAAGCTTACACAGGGTGAAATGCGGCGAATTCCGATTCCGCTAGCACCGGAACGAGAGCGTTACGAAATCGTCGCCGAAATCGAAAAGCAATTCTCTCGCCTCGACGAAGCCGTCGCCAACCTCCAGCGCGTCAAAGCCAACCTCAAACGCTACAAAGCCGCCGTCCTCAAAGCCGCCGTCGAAGGCCGCCTCGTCGAAACCGGAGGAGACTGGAAGCAAGTCAAGCTTGGTGAAGTGTCTTTAACCCGAACCTTGCCATGTTGATGGGCATGGCACAGGCCTTGGGGCCGCTGTGTGACAGGGTGGTTTTTGTGGGGGGCTGTGCCACGGGTTTGTTGATAAATGATCCCGCGTTGCTCAATGTGCG
>JAGWTL010000139.1 GCA_028869035.1 Burkholderiales bacterium
TGGCGCGCGCCGCCATCGCCCAGCACCACCGCCTCGATCAGCGCGGTCCAGTGCAGGTTGTTGACGTGGTCCAGCGGCGCGCCGGCGGCGATCAGCTGGCGCACCACGCCGTCGTGGCCCAGGTGGGCGGCGGCGATCAGGGCCGTGCCGTCGTAACGGCTGGTGGTCTGGCCGGCTTTGGCGCCGAGCTGCAGCAGCAGGCGCAGCGTCTCTTCGTCGTCCGCGACGGAGGCGATGGTGACGGTGTCGTAGCGGTCGCTCTCCAGCAGGTTCAGGTCGGCACCGGCCTGGGCCAGGGCCTGGATGGCCGCGCGTTGGCGTGCGTAGGCGGCCACGTGCAGGGGCGTGCGGCCATAGGGATCGCGTGCGTTGAGCTTGGCCTTGTCTGCAGCGCCGATGAGCTGCTGCAGACGCGGCAGGTCACCCGCCCAGGCGGCCGCATGCAGGCCGGTGTAGGCCGCGGCTTCGACCGGTGAGGGGGGCACCTGGGCCTGCGCCGGCAGGCTGGCGACAGTCGCCAGGCCTGCCAGGGTCAGCAGGGAGACGCCGAGTTTGTGACGGAAGGTCATGAAGTTCTCCTCTGCTGCGTGTAGCGTTCACTTCGGCGGCTCTTGCAGTCTGGCGAAAGCCGTTGCCGCGTCGCAGCAGTGCTTCAGTCCACACAGCCGCGCGCGTCGACCCGGATCAGCTCGGCCACGCTGCCGGCTTGCAGACCACCGCGCACGCCGATCATCCAGTCGTGCAGATTGACTGTAGGGTCGCAATGGCCGGGGATGAGCCAGAGCGTGCTGCCGAGTGCGGGCAGTGGCGCAGAAGTTGTGGCGCGCAGGGTGGTGTGTTCGTCGTTGCAGCCGGTGGCTTCCAGGGCTTCGCCATGCACGTGCGGCAGGCCCGATTCGATGGCGTGGCTCTTGTGGCCGGCGTCCACCACGACGTGGCTCTTGCTCACGCTCATGACCTGGGTCTTGACGAAGAGCGCGTGTTCGAAGGCGGGCTGGGCCGGGTCGGCCTCATTGCGCGCGTAGTCGGCATCCATGAAAAGGTAGGAGCCGGCTTGCAGTTCGCCGAAGACGCCGCTGCTGGCTTCCAGGCCGAAGGTGCCGCTGCCCGAGCCGGTGACCAGGGGGAGTTTGAGACCAGCGGCCTCGACGATGCGGCGCGTCTCGCGCACGCGGGCGATGACCTCGTCCAGCGCGGCGCGGCGTTCGGCTACCGTGCGCAGGTGCTGGGCACGGCCGTTGTAGGCCTGCAGGCCGGCCAGGCGCAGAGAGGCCTGGCGGCTGATGGCCTGCGCCAGCGGCAGCACGTCGGCCGGCTCGGCCACGCCGCAGCGTTTCTGGCCCACGTCGAGTTCGACAAAAACGTCGATCAGGTTCTCGCCGCCGCCCAGGGCCTGGGCCAGCGCTGCCACGCCTTGCAGATGGTCCACCGCGATGGCCAGGCGCCCGCCGCGTGATTTCAGCCTGCGCGCCAGTGCGGCCACACGCTGCAGCTTCGGCAGCGCGATGACTTCGTTGCTGATGTAGATGTCGTTCACGCCGCCGGCCGCCAGGGCCTCGGCTTCCGAGGTCTTTTGCACGCACAGGCCCACGGCGCCGGCCTGCATCTGGCGCAGGCCCAGGGCTGCGCTCTTGTGCATCTTGGCGTGGGGCCGCAACTGGACGCCACGGGTCTTGGCGTAGTCGGCCATGCGCTGCAGATTGCGGTCCATGGCGTCGAGGTCCACCACCAGGGCGGGGCTGTCGATGAGGGCCGCGTTCTGGCCCAGCAAAGCGGCCAGATGGGGCGGGGAGGTGTCAGGTGCTGAGCTCATCGAGTGAATTGTTTTCCAGGTGCGAGGTGTCGGCCCAGCCTACCAGGGACAGGCCCTCGGGGGTCCAGAGCAGGCGGTTGACGGCGGTGTTGCCGAGTTGCCAGGTGCGCGGGGCCTGCAGGTCCTGGCCGGTGGCGAGGCGGTAGAGCTGGTCCAGCACGCCGCCGTGGGCCATCAGCACGATCTGCTGGCCCGGGTGGCGCGCGGCCAGTTCGTGCAGGGTGTGGGTGATGCGTTCACGCACCTGCAACAGCGATTCGCCGCCGGCCGGCGCCCAGTGCGGGGTGCGTTTGCGCCAGTGGGCGGATTCCTCGGGCCAGGTCTGTTCGATCTCGACGTAGGTCTTGCCTTCGAAGATGCCGAAGCCGCGCTCGCGCAGGCCGGTGTGCGTGGCCAGCGGCGCGCCGGTGACCGTGGCGATGGCGCTCGCCGTGTCGTGGGCGCGTTGCAGGTCGCTGCTGTAGATGGCGTGGATGTCGCCGCGTGCGGCCAGGGCCCGTGCCAGGCGCTGCGCCTGCCAGCGGCCGGTGTCGTTGAGCGGGATGTCCAGATGGCCCTGGATGCGCATGTCCACATTCCAGGCGGTTTCGCCATGGCGGATCGCGAGGATGCGGGTCGTCTGGTCCATGGGTGTCGGCAGGCCCTTAGCGCGGAATCTCGACCTTGACGCGGCGCGAGCCGGCCGGCGCCTTGGGGAAATCCTTGAGCGCGGCGGCCAGCGTCGCGCGCAGGATGTTGTAGCGGTCGTTCCAGGGGCCTTCGTGCGTGGCGCGGGTTTCGTAGACCACCTGGTTGCTGCTCAGGTCGCGCAGCAGCAGCGTGACT
This sequence comes from Burkholderiales bacterium, assembly GCA_028869035.1. Classification (GTDB taxonomy): domain Bacteria; phylum Pseudomonadota; class Gammaproteobacteria; order Burkholderiales; family Burkholderiaceae_C; genus Hylemonella. Next base: position 2,639 of record JAGWTL010000139.1, read on the forward strand.
TCGTGACGGTACTGGCTGGGCGGGGGAAAGCGCATGCCCATCCCCATCCCCATGCCGATCACGCTGCCCACGCCTATACCCACCATATTGCCGCCGCCGATGTAGATGGAGCCACCGCCGCCGTTGTAGGGGCGGCCCCAGTCATCGACCTGGTAGCTTTCCATGCGCGTCGTGATCTGCACGCTGTAGCGTGCGCCGGCTTCGTCATGCACCATGCCGACTTCGTTGAGTTCGCTCTCGGCGATGGCCTCGACCGAGTCGGTCTCCACCGGGTTGGTCTGCGAGGGCAGGCGCTCGAAACGGTAACGCGCGCCGGGCTCGATGGTGGCGGCCCCGGCCGGCGCGGCGGTGCTCACCTGGGATTCGACCAGGCGCAAACCCGAGCAGCCGGCCAGCAGCAGCGTGAGGGACAGCAGGGTCAGCAGGCGTTTCATTTAGAGCGTCACCACCTGCACGCCACCGGGCAGGGCAGGCGCGGCGGGGAGTTCCTCTTCGTCAAAGGCCAGGTCGCCGTTCTCGTCGGGCACGCCGGTGGCTTTCAGGTTCTTGAAGTCGTGCAGCCTGGGGTCCATCAGGTGCGAGGGCACCACGTTCTGCAGGGACGTGAACATGGTCTCCAGCCGGCCGGGAAACTTCTTGTCCCATTCGCGCAGCAGGTTGCCGATCTGCTTGCGCTGCAGGTTCTCCTGGCTGCCGCACAGGGTGCAGGGGATGATGGGGAAAGCCTTGTGCTCGGCCCAGCGCACCAGGTCCTTCTCCACCACATAGGCCATGGGGCGGATCACGACGAACTCGCCGTTGTCGCTGCTGAGCTTGGGCGGCATGCCCTTGAGCTTGCCGCCGAAAAACATGTTGAGGAAGAAGGTCTGCAGCATGTCGTCGCGGTGGTGGCCCAGGGCAAGCTTGTTGCACCTGAGCTGGCGCGCCACGCTGTACAGGATGCCGCGGCGCAGCCGGCTGCACAGGCTGCACATGGTCTTGCCCTCGGGGATGTTGCGCTTGACGATGGAGTAGGTGTCCTGCGTCTCGATGTGGTACTCCACGCCGAGGTTTTTCAGGTACTCGGGCAGGATGTGGTCGGGGAAACCGGGCTGCTTCTGGTCCAGGTTGACGGCCACGAGCTCGAAGCGGATGGGCGCGCGCTGCTGCATCTTGAGCAGGATGTCGAGCATGCCGTAGCTGTCCTTGCCGCCCGACATGCAGACCATGACGCGGTCGCCCTCCTCGATCATGTTGTAGTCCATGATGGCCTGGCCGACGTTGCGGCACAGGCGTTTCTCGAGCTTGTGCGTCTCGCGCTCGATCTTCAGGGCCTTGTCATTGCTGACGGCCGGTTCGTTCTCTACCCAGACTGCACTCATTTTCTTGCTCCGTTCGCCCTGAGCCCTCCGATTCTGATCAGGACAGGCCTGTCGAAGGGCTCAATTTCATGTTCACGCCGCGCCAGGACTTCGACAAGCTCAGTCCAGACGGGCAAAGGTTGTTGACCTCACCACAGGCCGGTTTCGGCTCGGATGGCGACTTCGCAGTCGTCGAAAATTTCCAGCTTGACGATCTTCACGCGTACGCCGATCACGCCGGGCAGCTGCAGCAGGCGGTCGGCCAGTTTGCCGATCATGCTTTCGAGCAGGTTCATGTGCTCGGACTGGCATTCGTCGATGATGATCTGACGCACCTTGCGGTAGTCCAGCACGTGGTTGATGTCGTCGTCGTGCGGCCGCAGGGGTTGCGGACCGAGGTTGAGCTCGGCATCGACCAGGATGGGCTGCGGGGCGGTCTTCTCATGGTCGAGGATGCCCAGGTTGGCGTCGAAGCGCAGGCCGGTGAGCGTGAGGATTTGGGTGCTGATGCCTTGCTTCACGGGGCCTCCGACTTGATCCTGAAGACTTCGACGCCCACACCCGCGCAGTCCGGATAGACGTCAGGCTTGCAGCTGGAGAGGCGGACCGCCTGCACTTGCGGATGGGCCAGCAGCCGCGCGGCCAGGTCGTCGCACAGGGTTTCCTGCAGTTCTACATGGCCCTCACGCACCCGACTTGCGATCACTTCGCGAACAAAATCGTAGTCCACGACTTCGTGCAGGCGGTCGTTGACGGTCGTGGAGTGTTCATAAGACACATACAGATCCACATTGAAGACCACACGCTGCGCCTGCACTTTTTCGAACGAATGAACGCCGATCTGCGCGGGGAGCACGTAGTCGCGCAGAAAGATGCGGCGACATTGCAGGACCAGCTGTTCCAGGGTTGGATTCATGGCTTGATGTCTTTCAGCATGTCTTCGACGACGAACATCACATCTCGCGGTAACGGGACCAGGTGTTGCCCATTGTCCACGGTGACGGTGACGCCGGTGATGCACGGATTATTCGCCAGGAAAACGCAGGTGGCAGCGACTTGCTCGGGGTCGGTGGCGCGGCGCATCAGGTTGACCCGGCTGGCCTCATCGAAATTGGACTGCGTCTGGGGACCGCTGAGGTACATCAGGCCGGGTGCAACGCCGCAGACGCGCAGTGTCGGCGCCAGTGCCTGGGCCTGCAAGGCAACGGTGCGCTCCAGCGCCAGCTTGCCCACGGTATAGGAGAAGTAGTCGGGATTGAGGTTGAAGACCTTCTGATCCAGCACATGCAAAACGCTGCGCTGGCCGTCATATTCTTCAGCGGCCAGGCTCCGGGCCATCAGGCTGCTGAGCTCCAGCGGGGCGAGCAGGTTCACTTCCAGCAGATGGCGGACAGTCTCCAGCTTCAGATCCTGCGCATGATCCGGCTTGAAGCTGGAGGCGTTGTTGACCAGACAATGCAGAGGGCCGCTCTCGTCCAAGATGGTTCGCATCATGTGCTGACGCTGGCTTTCGTCCGCCAGGTCGGCTCGGATGGGGCGCGCCCAGCCGCCTTGCTCCCGCAGCGAGCGGCACAGCGACTCGGCCTGGTCCTCGGACGTCTGGTAGTGGCACCAGACGTTCCAGCCACTCTGGGTAAATTGCCGGGCTATCGTCGCACCCAGGCGCTGGGCGCCGCCAGTGATCAGCACGTGTCTATTGATGTTTTCTTTATTCATGACACCTGCCGTTCAGGCTGAGCCTGTCGAAGCCCTTCGACAGGCTCAGGGCGAGCGGATGTGAGGTGCTTGTCATGATTTATGAAAGCCTCAATAGGCATTGCCATGCTCCACATCCAACAGGCCGCGGACAAAAAATGCGAGATCCTGCGCAAAATACAGGCGATCGGCTGGGTTCAGAAGAAAGTCCTCCCCGAGCAGCTTGATGAAGACGATGCCGACGTGATCCTTCTTTTCTCCCATCAGCGGTTCGTGATTCTGGGTGTAGCCCTCCTTCTCGGCGCCGAAAAAGCATGATTTGTAGCGAGTTCGAAGTTCGGGCAGTGCCTCCCGGCCGCTGTCGGCCTTGGGGAGCCAGACGACAAAATTCACCTTCTTGACATTCAGCTCGAGCTTGAATTCCAGCTGGCGTTCGATGTGTTGTCCCGGATGTCGATACGAGTCTGACACGACAAGGATGTAGTCGGCGATGCAGCCTCTGATCTTCGGGGTGATGCGCGCTTGCGTGTAACGCCCCCCGCTGATCGTGGGGGCGAGGTTTTCCTGTAGGGCGGCGGGGATTTCCTGGCGAAGAATGTACTCGGTCAGCGTCTTGAGTTTGCGTGCTCCGCCGTCACCGAAGACCATTGTGACGACAATCAGGCCTACGGGTATGCCGACCGTCAGCATCGCGACGGCGGAGGACATGGCATCCTTGTCCCGGATCCAGATCCCCCAGCCCAAGAGGCCCATTGCGCTGAGCAGAACCGCTACCATAATCAAGGCAAGCGCAACCTTGGCCCAGGCGGGGAGCGCCAACATCTTCAACCAGCGGATCAGGTCGTTAGAAGTCTTGAGTGATTCATCGCTCATACATATGTCTCGTTTTCCCACCTCGAATGCTTCGGCTCAACTGAGCCAAATTATCGTTGATGCCATCGGGGAAGCCGGCGGCTGGATGGCTTTTGACGACTTCATGGCCCGGGCCCTGTACACACCCGGCCTGGGTTATTACGCCAACGACCTGCGCAAACTGGGGCTCATGCCCGGTTCGGGCAGCGATTTCGTGACCGCGCCCGAGTTGTCCCCCCTGTTCGGCCGTGCCCTGGCGGTGCAGGTCGGGCAGGCGCTGGAGCATACGCAGACCGAGGAGGTCTGGGAGTTCGGCGCCGGTTCCGGGGCGCTGGCCCTGCAGCTGCTGGAGGCCCTGGGCGAGCGCGTGCGACGCTACACCATCGTCGACCTTTCGGGCGCGCTGCGCGCGCGCCAGCAGCAGACGCTGGAGAGGTTCGGCGGGCGGGTGCGCTGGGTCAGCGAACTGCCGGCGGCCATGCAGGGCGTGGTGGTGGGCAACGAGGTGCTGGACGCCATGCCGGTGCAGCTGCTGGCGCGCATCGGCGGTGTCTGGCACGAGCGCGGCGTGGCCCTGGAGCCGGAATCGCAGCGCCTGCTCTGGCAGGACCGCCCCACCCAACTGCGCCCGCCCGTGGCGATCGAGGGCGGGCACGATTACCTGAGCGAGATCCATCTGCAGGCCGAGGCCTTTGTGCGCACCCTGGCCGAGCGCCTGCAGCGCGGCGCGGCTTTTTTCATCGACTACGGTTTCCCCGAGGCCGAGTACTACCACCCGCAGCGCCACATGGGCACGGT
>JAGWTL010000140.1 GCA_028869035.1 Burkholderiales bacterium
AGCACAGACGGGCCCGTAGGCCCGGCGAGCATTTGCAACGCCGCATGGCACAGCGAGGGGCAGACGAGTGCCAGTGAATCTCACGGATTCAGTCTACTAGGGTCTGTTCTGAGCCACTCGCTCACCCTTGCTCCGATCGCCAGGCTGCTGGTCAGCCCTGGCGATTCAATGCCGAAAAGATTGACCAGGCCCGGCACACCATGCTCGGCCGGACCCTGGACCATGAAATCTCGCGCTGCGTCGCCCGGACCGCTGATCTTGGGCCGTATGCCGGCATAGCCGGCCAACAGGGCTCCATCGGGCAAACCCGGCCAGTACTTGCGGACCTCGGCGTAGAAGGCATCACCGCGCGCCGGATCCACCACCAGATCGTCGGGCGTATCCACCCACTGCACGTCGGGACCGAACTTGGCCTGACCGCCGAGATCGATCGTGAGATGCACACCCAGACCCGCAGCCTCGGGCACGGGATAGATCAAACGGGCAAAAGGCGAACGCCCGCCGAGCGTGAAGTAATTGCCCTTGGCGTAATACTCGCCCGGCAGGTGTCGAGGATCCAGGCCTTCAAAACGGCGTGCGAGACTGGGCGCGCGCAGGCCAGCAGCGTTCACCACCGCCCGGGCAAGCAGTTGCGTTCCATCCCCGGCGGTCAGCTCGATACCCTGCGGTGTCACGCACGCGCGCGCCAAAGGTGAGTTGAAGGCCAGCAGGCCGCCAGCGTTTTCCAGGTCGCCTTGCAAGGCCAGCATGAGCCCGTGGCTGTCCACAATGCCAGTGCTGGGCGAGTGCACCGCCGCCACGCAGTCCAGCGCAGGCTCCAGGGCCAGAGCCTGCTCACGCGTCAGCAGGACGAGATCGTTGACGCCATTCGCTGCCGCCTTGGCAGTGATGGCCTGCAACTCGCTCACCTGCGCTTGTGATGTCGCGACGATGAGCTTGCCGCAACGGCGGTGCCCGATGCCGCGCTCGGCGCAGTAGTCGTAGAGCATCTGTTTTCCCTGCACGCAGAGCAGCGCCTTGAGCGAGCCCTGCGGGTAGTAGATGCCGGCATGGATGACCTCGCTGTTGCGCGAGCTGGTCTGCGTGCCGATGGCCGCCGCCGCTTCCAGCACGAGGACTTCACGCCCGGCCAGCGCCAGCGCGCGCGCCACCGCCAGGCCGACCACACCCGCGCCCACCACCACCACATCCACCTGCTCCACAGCTCAGCTCCTCAGAAGGGCAAAGCTGCGAGCATAAGCGAGCGAACGGCCGGTCAGCCCTCTTCGCCGCCCAGGGCCTTGTAGAGCTGGGCCGCGGCCGACCACATGGCTCGGCGCACCTGGATCAGGCTCTGCTGCACCGTGAAGAGCTGGCGCTGCGCGTCCAGCACCTCGAGGAAGCTGCCCACGCCCTGGCGGTAACGCGCCTGGGCGATGTCGGCCGCGCGTTGCTGCGAACGCTCCTGCGCCTCCACGGCCTTGAGCTGCTCGGCCAGCTGATCGCGCGCGACCAGCAGATCGGCCACTTCGCGGAAGGCCTGCTGCACTGTGCGCTCGTAGTCGGCCACAGCAATGTTCTTGCGCACCGTGACCAGGTCCAGGTTGGCGCTGTTGCGGCCGTAGTCGAAGATCGGCAGGCTGATGCTGGGCGTGAAGCTCCAGGCATCGGATCCGCTCTTGAACAGGCCGTCGATCTCACGGCTGGCCGTTCCGGCCGAAGCGGTCAACGCGATGCGCGGGAAGAAGGCCGCGCGCGCCGCGCCGATGTTCGCATTGGCCGCCAGCAGGCGCTGCTCGGCCGCCAGCACATCGGGGCGCCGCACCAGCACCTGCGAAGGTACATCGGCCTGCTGTTCCAGCGTGATGGCCTGTTCAGCCAGCGTCTTGCCCGCAGGCAGATCCTTGGGTTCGGTGCCCACCAAAGCGCGCAGGTAGTTGCGCGCGGCCGACTGCTGCCGCAACAAGGCGGCCACTTCGGCGCGTGCGCCCTCAAAGGCCGCATCGGCCTGCAGGTAGTCCAGGTCGCCGGCCAGTCCCGCCTGGCGCCGGCGGTCCACCAGCTCGCGGGTCTGGGCCCGGGTCTCCAGCGCGGACTGGGCCAGCACCAGCCGCTCCAGCGCCTCGCTCAGGGAGAGGTAGGCATCGGCCACGCTGGACACCAGCGTCAGACGGAAGGCGCGCTCGGCCTGCTCGGTCGCCAGGTAGGAGGCCTTGGCGGCCTCGCCGAGGCTGGCCACGCGTCCCCAGAAGTCGATTTCGAAAGACGACAGGCCCACATTGACGTCGGCCCGCTGGCCGATCACCGCCGCACCCGTGCTCGACAGGTCGGCCGGCGTACGGCTGCGCGCGAGCGAGCCGCCGACGGCAACCGTGGGCAGACGGTCGGCCCGCTGGATGCCGTAGAGCGCCTGGGCCTCGGCCACGCGGGCCATGGCGATGCGCAGGTCACGGTTGTGCTCCAGCGCAAGCTTGATCAGGGCGCGCAGGCGCTCGTCCGGGAAGAAGCTGGCCCAGTCCACCGGCTTGCCCGGCGCCGCGGTGGCCTTGACGTCGTCGGGCCAAGCATCCGGCACGGAGAGCGCGGGACGCTCGTACGTGGGCGCGAAGGAACAGCCAGCCAGAGCCAGCAATGCGAGCAGAGCCGCATAACGAATTTGCTTAGGCGCCATGGTGGCCCTCCTCGGCTGCGGCCGCGCCGCGCTGACGGCTGTGGCCCGGGAAGAAGCGGCTCACGACCAGGTAAAACACCGGCACCAGGAAGATGGCCAGCACGGTGGCCGCGATCATGCCGCCCATCACACCGGTGCCGATGGCGTGCCGGCTTTGGGCGCCGGCGCCGCTGGAGATGGCCAGCGGCAGCACGCCCACGATGAAAGCGATCGAGGTCATCAGGATGGGGCGCAGGCGCAGACGGCAGGCCTCCAGGATGGCCTCCCTGAGCGCCATGCCCTTGTCCTGCAGGCTGCGCGCAAACTCGATGATCAGGATGGCGTTCTTCGAGGACAGGCCGATGGTCGCGATCAGGCCGACCTTGAAGTAGACGTCGTTGGGCAGGCCGCGCATGTAAACCGCCAGCAGCGCGCCGAAGATGCCCAGCGGCACCACCAGCATGACCGAGAGCGGGATGGACCAGCTCTCGTAAAGCGCGGCCAGGCAGAGAAAGACCACGATCAGCGACACGGCGAACAGCAGGGGGGCCTGCGAACCCGACAGGCTTTCCTCGAAGGAGGTGCCGGACCAGGCGTAACCGATGCCCGCAGGCAACTGACCGGCCATGTCACCCATGGCCTGCATGGCTTCGCCCGTGCTGCGGCCCGGGCCCGGGTTGCCCGAGAGCTTGACCGAAGGCACGCCGTTGTAGCGGTCGAGCTTGGGCGCGCCCACCATCCACAGGGGCTTGACCACCTCGGAGAGCGAAACCATGCCGCCGTTGCGGTTGCGCACCTGCACGCGCAGCATCGCTTCGGGGCTGGTACGCACCTGCGGCTCGGCCTGCAGCTGCACGCGCAGGATACGCCCCTGGCGCTCGAAGTCGTTGATGTAGGACACGCCGAACAGGGTCTGCAGCGTCTCGTTGAGCGTCGCGATGTCCACGCCCAGGGTCTGGGCCTTCTCGCGGTCGATCTGCAGCAGCAGCTGCGGGCCGGGCGGCATGCCTTCCATGCGCACGCCGGCCAGGGCCGGGTTGGCACCGGCCAGTTGCACGGCCAGGGCCTGCGCCTCGGCCAGCTTCTCACGCCCGAGGCCGCCGCGGTCCTGCAGGCGGAAGTCGAAACCGCCCACAGCCGCCAGCTCGGGAATCGCCGGCGGGTTGATGCTGAAGATGAAGGCCTGCTTGATGCCGAACAGGGCGCCGTTGGCGCGCTGGATCACGGCGGTGGAGCTGTTCTCCTTGGCATGGCGCTGGTCCCAGTTCTTCAGGCGCACGAAGATCAGGCCCGCGTTCTGTCCGCGGCCGAAGAAGGAGAAACCGATTACGCCGATGGTGTGCTCCACCTCGGGCTGCTTCAGGAAGAACTGCTCGGCCTGGTGGATCACCTCCACCGTGCGCTCCTGGGTCGCGCCCGGCGGCAGCTGCACCATGCTGATGAAATAACCCTGGTCTTCATCGGGCAGGAAGCTGCCCGGCAGTTTGCTGAACATCCAGAAGGTGGCGGCCAGGATGGCACCGTAGACGATCAGCCAGCGACCGGGCCGGCCCAGCATGCGGGTGACGTTGCGCACGTAAGCGCGTGTGGTGGCGGCAAAACCGCGGTTGAACCAACCGAAGAAACCGGTCGTGGGCAGTACGCCCGACTCACCTGGCTTGTGCTGCTTGAGCAGCGTGGCGCACAGGGCCGGCGTCAGCGTCAGGGCCATCAGGGCCGAGAACAGCATGGTCAGCACCAGAGTCACGGCGAACTGGCGATAGATCGCCCCCACCGAGCCGGAGAAGAAGGCCATGGGAATGAACACCGCCGAGAGCACCACGGTGATGCCGATGATGGCGCCCACGATCTGGTCCATGGCCTTGGCCGTGGCGTCACGCGGCGAGAGATGCTCCTCGCTCATGATGCGCTCGACGTTCTCCACCACCACGATGGCGTCGTCCACCACGATGCCGATGGCCAGCACCATGGCAAACAGCGTGAGCACGTTGATCGAGTAGCCCAGCACGTAGAGGCCCAGCGCTGCGCCGATCAGCGAGATCGGCACCACGATGGTCGGGATCAGCGTGGCGCGGAAATTCTCGAGGAAGAGGTACATCACGACGAAGACCAGGAACACCGCTTCGAACAGGGTCTTGATCACTTCATTGATCGAGATGTCGATAAAAGGCGTGGTGTCGTAGGGCACTTCCCAGGCCACGCCCTTGGGGAAATAACGCTCGAGCTCATGCATGCGCGCGCGCACGGCCTTGGCGGTGTCCAAGGCGTTGGCGCCCGGCGCCACCTTGATGCCGACCGCTGCCGTGGGCTGGCTGTCCATCCGGGCGAAGATGGAATAGTCCTGCGCCCCCAGCTCCACACGCGCCACGTCGCGCACACGCACCAGGGAGCCGTCCGGCTGGGCCCGCACGACCACGTTGCCGAACTCCTCGGGCGAGGTCAGTCGGCCGCGTGTGGTCACGGTGGCCGCGTATTCCATGCCCTTGGGCGAGGGGGGTTGGTTGATCTCGCCCACGGCCAGCAGCACGTTCTGCGTGCGCACGGCCGCGATCACCTCACCCGGGGTCAGGCGGTAGGCGGTGAGCTTGTCGGGATCGACCCACAGGCGCATGGCGTATTCGGAACCGAAAAGCTGCGCCTCGCCCACGCCGGGCACACGCCGCAACTCATCGATCACGCTGGCGGCCATGTAACTCGCCAGGTCCACGCCCTTGAGGCTCTGGTCCGGCGAATGCAGCGTGATGAACATCAGGTAGTTGCGCCGCGTCTTGGTCACGTTGATACCGAGACGCTTGACCTCGTCGGGCAGGCGCGCCTCGACGCGCTTGATGCGGTTCTGCGTCTCGACCGAGGCAATCTCGACGTTGGTGCCGGTCTTGAAGGTCAGGTTGATGGTGCCGGTGCTCTGCTCGGAGGATGAATCCATGTAGAGCAGGTTCTCGATGCCGTTCATCTCCTGCTCGATCAGGGCCACCACCGTGTCCTCGACCACTTTGGCCGAGGCGCCTGGGTAGGTCACATTGATGGCCAGCGCGGGCGGCGCTACCTCGGGGTACTGGGCCACCGGCAACTGGCGCAGGGCCAGCGCGCCGGCCAGGATGATGACCAGGGCAATCACCCAGGCAAAAACCGGGCGGTCTATGAAAAATTTGGCCATGGTCTTTTACTTTCCCTGCGTGGCGGGTGCGCCGGCAGGCGGTGCCGGCGTCCAGGGCACGGGCTTGACGACGCTGCCCGGGCGGGCCTTCATATGACCTTCGACGATCACCTGCTCGCCACCGGCCAGGCCACCCGTGATGGTCCAGGTGCTGCCACTCATGCCGCCCAGCTTGACCGGCCGCGGCGCGACCTTGCCCTCGGCGTCCACGACGAGCACCGCGGCGCCGGTCTGGGACAACATGACGGCGCGTTGCGGCAGCGTGATCAGCTTGTCGGCCTTAGCCTGGGCATAACGCACGCGCACGAACATGCCGGGCAGCAGTTCCTTCTTGGGGTTCGGAAACTCGGCGCGCATGGAGACGGCACCCGTGCCCGGATCCACCGCGAGGTCAGAGAACAGTAGCTTGCCCGTCAGCGGATAGACGCTCTCGTCCTCCAGCACAAGCTCCATCCGCGCCTTGCTGGCGCTGCGCCAACGACCGCTCTTGATGGCGTCACGCAGGGCCAGCAGTTCGACGCTGCTCTGCGTGAAGTTCACATAGATCGGATCGATCTGCTCGATGGTGGCCAGCTGGGTGGCCTCGCCGCGACCGACCAGCGCACCTTCGGTCACCAGAGTGCGGCCAATGCGGCCCGGGATCGGGGCCGGCACGGTCGTGTTTTCCAGGTCCAGTTCGGCGCGCGACAAGGCGGCCTCGGTCTGGCGCAGCCGCGCTTCGGCGGTATCGAGTTCCTGCTGGCTCACGGCCTTCATCTCGACCAGGGGGCGGTAGCGGTTCACTACGGCCCGTGCAGCGGCGGCATCGGCCTTGGCGGCGTCGTAGCTGGTGCGGTAGGTCCGCGGATCGATCCGGTAAAGGGGTGCGCCAGCCTTGACATCCGAGCCTTCGATGAACAGACGCTTCTCGACGATGCCTTCAACACGCGCACGCACCTGGGCCGTGCGCCAGGCCTGCAGGCGACCCGGCAGGTCCTTGGTCAGCAGGGCCTCGCCCTGCCGGGCGACGACCACGGCCACTTCGGCCGGCGGCGGTGCGGCGCCCGAACCGGCCGCGGCCGGCTTAGGCGCATCGGACTTGCCGCAGGCGCTGAGCAGAACGGTCAACGCCGCTGCGGCGAAGACGGAACGGTAGGCAAATGATTTCATGCAGGTTTTCCTTCAATGCGCCCGGGCGCCCGCGGGGGGTGCGTAGGCCCGTAAAAAACAATCGACGGTCTGTGCAATCCGGCCAGGCTGCTGGGGACAGGTCGAAGCCATGCCGAAAAGATGCAAATCTCTGTGGGTGCCGGTCAGCAGGCTGATCAGCATATCGGCCGCCCGATCCGGATCCTCCTGACGCAACTCACCACGCTGCATGGCTTCATGCAACAAGCGCGCCAGCTCGACGCCCGCCAACTGCCAGGACTCATAAACGGCCCGCGCCAGCTCCGGGAAACGCGGCGATTCGGCCACCAGCATGCGGTACAAGGCCAGGCCCTGCTCGCTCATGGCCTGGG
>JAGWTL010000141.1 GCA_028869035.1 Burkholderiales bacterium
GCCGGGTGCTTGACCAGGCAGTTCTCGATCTCGCCGGGGCCGATGCGGTAGCCCGCGGCCTTGAACATGTCGTCCGCACGGCCCTGGTACCAGAGATAGCCGTCGGTGTCGCGCAGCGCCAGGTCACCGGTGCGGCACCAGTCACCGGTGTACTTGGCGCGCGTGCCAGCCTCGTTCTTCCAGTAGCCGAGGAAAAAGATCGGATCCGGCTGGCCGTGCACGTCCAGGCGGTGGATCGCCACCTCGCCCACCACACCGGCCAGGCTCTCCTTGCCCTGTTCGTCGATCACCGCCACGCGGTGGCCCGGGTAACCCTTGCCCATGCTGCCCGGCTTGGCCGGCCAGAAGATGGAGCAGTTGCCGACGATATAGTTGACCTCGGTCTGACCGAACATCTCGTTGACCGTCACCCCCAGCTCTTTCTGGCAATAAGCAAACACCGCGTCGCCCAAGGCCTCGCCCGCGCTCATGATGGCCTGCAGCCTGAGCTTGAAAAAATGCCTCGGTTGCGGAAAGGCCTTCATCATGGCCTTGAGCGCGGTCGGGAAGAGGAAGGTGTGCGTGACCTCGTACTTCTGCAAAAGCTCGAAGGCGGTCTGCGGGCTGAAACGGCCGTTCCAGGCCACGATGGGGCGCCCGAAATAGAGTGCGGGCAGGAGCGCATCCATCAGCCCGCCGGTCCAGCTCCAGTCTGCGGGGCTCCAGAAGACGCTGGGCGTGCTGGGCTTCGGCAGCGTCGGCAAGGGCCCCGAAGCCTGCGGATCGAAGCCGAACCAGTTCTGGCTGCAGATGAAACCCGTGAGATTGCCGATCAACGCGCGGTGCGGGATCAGCGCGCCCTTGGGATTGCCCGTGGTGCCACTGGTGTAGATCAGCACGGCCGGATCCTCCGCACGGGTGGGCCGCGGCGCGTAAGCCGGCGGCTGTGTTGCCAGCAGCGCCGTGTAGTCCAGGTCGGCCAGGGACGCCGCGCCGCCACCGGCGTCCCCACTGGCGCTGTCGCCCACACCGATCACGTGCCGCAGCGCCTCGCAGCTGCCGCGCAGGTTCTGGATGGTGAGGAGGGCAGCGTCGTCGCAGATCAGCACCGAAGCCGCGCTGTCGTTCAGGCGAAATTCAAGCGCATCAGGCCCGAACAGGGTGGACAGGGGCATGGCCACCGCCCCCATCTGCAGCACCGCCATACAGGCCACGGCTGTCTCGAAGCGCTGTGGCATCACGATGGCCACGCGGTCGCCGCGCCTCACGCCCAGCGTGCCCAGGGCCGCCGAAAGCCGGTTGGCCTGTTCATGCAATTCGGCATAACTATGGGAGCGTGTCCGCAGGCCCGCCCCGTCGGCATGGATGGCGATGCGCAGCCCCGCATCCGCCGCCTGCGCCCAGCGCCGGCAACACACCTCGGCGATATTGAAGGTCTCGGGCACCTGCCAGCGGAACTGGCGGTGCAAGGCCTCGTAGTTGTCCCGCTTCTGACTGCGCGCCATACGGTGTCTCCTTATGATGCTGCAAATGTACCAAGCCCGCCGCCCAGCCCACAGCGAATTCGCCCCCGTCCGCAACCTGAAGTACCACGTCTGGCGCTGGGGCGAGACCGATTCCACCCAGCCTCCGCTGGTGCTCATGCATGGCTGGATGGATGTGGCTGCCTCCTACCAGTTCGTCGTGGACGCCTTCAGCCCGGCTTTTTTCCGGGGCCGCACCATCATCGCCGCCGACTGGCGCGGGTTCGGCCTCAGTGACTGCCCGGGGCACGACAACTACTGGTTTCCGGACTATCTGGCCGATCTGGACTTCCTGCTCGACCACTACGCCGGCGACAAGGCTGTGGACCTGGTGGGCCACAGCATGGGCGGCAATGTGGTCATGCTGTACGCTGGCGTGCGCCCCCAGCGCATACGCCGCCTGGTTAATCTGGAAGGCTTTGGCATGCCGGCTACCAAGGCGGCGCAAGCCCCTCGCCGTTACGCCAAGTGGATCGATGAGCTCAAGAGCCTGCACCGTGGTGAACTGGCACTCAAGAGTTACGCCAATGCCGACGGCGTGGCGCGCCGCCTCATGAAGACCAATCCGCGCCTGAGCGAGGACAAGGCCCAGTGGCTGGCCCGGCATTGGGCGCGTCCGAACGCGCAGGACCAGTGGGATATCCTGGGCGACGCCGCGCACAAGATCGTCAACGCCCAACTCTACCGGGTAGACGAGGTGCTGGCCGCCTTTGCCGCCATCACGGCCCCAGTGCTGTCGGTGGAAGCCAGCGACAAGCAGATGGAGCGATGGTGGGAAGGCAAGTACACCCTGGCCGAATTCCACGAGCGCCTGAGGAGCGTTCCCCAGTTGCAGAAGGCCGTGGTCCGGGACGCCGGCCATATGCTGCACCATGACCAGCCCGAACAGCTGGCCCGCCTGATCGAAGACTTCCTTCTTTCATGAGCACCCGCAGGGTGCAGTGGAGACTAACTTTCAGTGAAAAGTTAGGTCGCAACTAAAATATGAAGTTCCGGGTAAAAAGCGTGCCTCCGGCACCTTGCCCGCCCCGGCAGAACACACTCACAGGATTTCCCATCATGGACGCAGAACAGATCAATGCCATCGGTAGCAAACTGGCCGACCTGAGCCAGCGCACGGTCGAGCTCCGGAGGTATCTTTGACTACGATGCCAAAGCTGAACGACTGAGGACGGTCAACGCCTCGCTCGAAGACCCCACGGTCTGGAACGACCCCAAGCGCGCCCAGGAACTGGGCAGGGAAAAGAAGGCCCTGGACGACGTGGTCGTTACGCTGGACAAACTCAGCAGCGAGCTCTCCGACAACTCCGAGCTCTATGAGATGAGCAAGGAAGAAGGCGACGAAGCCGGTCTCAAGACCATCTCGGCCGAAGAAGCCAAGCTCTCCGAGATCGTGGAGAAGCTGGAGTTCCGCCGCATGTTCAACAACCCGGCTGATCCCCTGCCCGCCTTCCTGGACATCCAGGCCGGCGCTGGCGGCACCGAGGCCTGCGACTGGGCCAGCATGCTGCTGCGCCAGTACCTCAAGTACGCCGAGCGCAAGGGCTTCAAGGCCACGGTGGAAGAAGAAACCCCTGGCGACACCGCCGGCATCAAGAGCGCATCGATCAAGATCGAGGGTGACTACGCCTTTGGCCTGCTGCGCACCGAAACCGGTGTGCACCGCCTGGTGCGCAAGTCGCCCTTCGACTCCTCGGGCGGCCGCCACACCAGCTTTGCCAGCGTCTTCGTCTACCCGGAAATCGACGACACCATCGAGATCGACATCAACCCGTCAGATGTGCGCACTGACACCTTTCGCGCCAGCGGCGCGGGCGGCCAGCACATCAACAAGACCGACTCGGCCGTGCGCCTCACGCACATCCCCACCGGCATCGTGGTGCAGTGCCAGGACGGCCGCAGCCAGCACAGCAACCGCGACGTGGCGTGGAAACGTCTGCGCAGCCGCCTGTACGACCACGAGATGCGCAAACGCCAGGAAGAACAACAGAAGCTGGAAGACAGCAAGACCGACGTGGGCTGGGGCCATCAGATCCGCAGCTATGTGCTGGACCAGAGCCGCATCAAGGACCTGCGTACCAATTACGAGACCTCGGCCACCCAGAAGGTTCTGGACGGCGACCTCGACCCCTTCATCGAAGCCTCCCTGAAACAAGGTGTTTAAGGAACCATCATGCGTGAAGGACAAGCCAAGGTCATCCAGCGCGAGGACTACACCGCGCCGGCCTACTGGATCGACGCCGTCGACCTGAGTTTCGACCTGGACCCGGCCAAGACCCGCGTGCTCAACCAGATGACGCTGCGCCGCAACCCGGCCGTAGCGGCACAGGCCCTGCGCCTGGACGGCGAGGAACTGAACCTGGCGCGTGTGCTGGTCAACGGCCAGGGTACGAGCTTCAAGATGGACGGCGGCCAGCTCGTGCTGGAAAACCTGCCGGAAGGCGAAGCCCCCTTCGAGCTGGAAATCTTCACCACTTGCAACCCGGCGAAGAACAGCAAGCTCATGGGTCTGTACGTGAGCAACGACTCCTTCTTCACGCAATGCGAGGCCGAGGGTTTCCGCCGCATCACCTATTTCCTGGACCGCCCCGACGTGATGGCCAGCTACAGCGTGACGCTGCGCGCCGACAAGAAGAAATACCCGGTGCTGCTGTCCAACGGCAACCTGGTCGAGCAGGGCGAGCTGGAGGACGGCCGCCACTTTGCCAAGTGGGTGGACCCGCACAAGAAGCCCTGCTACCTTTTCGCGCTGGTGGCCGGCCAGCTGGTGGCGCGCGAGCAGCGCATCACCGCGCGCAACGGCCAGGACCACCTGCTGCAGGTCTTCGTTCGCCCGGGTGATCTGGACAAGACCGAGCACGCAATGAACTCTCTCATGGCCTCGGTGGCTTGGGACGAGGCGCGCTTCAATCTTCCGCTGGACCTGGAACGCTTCATGATCGTCGCCACCAGCGACTTCAACATGGGTGCGATGGAGAACAAGGGCCTGAACATCTTCAACACGAAGTACGTTCTGGCCAATCAGGCCACCGCCACCGATGCCGACTACGCCAATATCGAAAGCGTGGTGGGTCACGAGTACTTCCACAACTGGACCGGCAACCGCGTCACCTGCCGTGACTGGTTCCAGCTGAGCCTGAAAGAGGGCCTGACCGTCTTCCGCGACCAGGAGTTCAGCCAGGATCTGGCGGGCGACCTCTCGGCCCGCGCCGTCAAACGCATCGAGGATGTGCGCGTGCTGCGCACCGCCCAGTTTCCCGAGGACGCCGGCCCCATGGCCCACCCGGTGCGTCCGGACTCCTACATCGAGATCAACAACTTCTACACCGTCACCGTCTACGAAAAAGGCGCCGAAGTCGTGCGCATGCAGCAGACGCTGACCTCGCGCGAAGGTTTCGCCAAGGGCATGGCCCTGTACTTCCAGCGCTTTGATGGCCAGGCTGTGACCTGCGACGACTTCGCCCAGGCCATAGCAGACGCCAACCCCGGCTCCGAACTGGCCCGCCTGCTGCCCCAGTTCAAGCGCTGGTACAGCCAGGCCGGCACGCCTTGCCTGAGCGCCACCGCGCAATACGACGCCGCGACCCGCAGCTACACACTGACGCTGAGCCAGTCCTGCGCCCCCACCCCGGGCCAGGCGCTTAAAGAGCCCTTTGTCATCCCGGTCAGCCTGGGCCTGATCACCAGCGATGGCCGCACCTTGCCCCTGCAACTCGAAGGTGAGAGCCAAGCCAGCGCCAGCTCACGCACCATCGTGCTAACCGACAGCAGCCAGACCATGCGCTTCATCAACGTCGATGCCGAGCCCGTTCCATCGCTGCTGCGTGGTTTCAGCGCTCCCGTGGTGCTGGCCTACGACTACAGCGACGAACAGCTGCTGGCCCTGCTGGCCCACGATACCGACCCCTTCAACCGCTGGGAAGCCGGCCAGCGCCTGGCTGTCAAGCGCGCGCTGGTTTTCATCCGCGGCAACGCCCAGCCCGGCGAGGCCAAGGTGCTGGACAGTGCCTATGTCGAAGCCATGCGCCAGGTGCTGCGCCACCCCAGGCTGGACGCCGCCTTCAAGGAACTGGTGCTGACCCTGCCGGCCGAGACCTATATGTCCGAGCAGTTGGACGTGGTGGACCCGCAGCGTGTGCACGCCGTGCGCGAGTCCATGCGCCAGCAGCTGGCGCTGGAGCTGCAGAGCGACTGGCAATGGGCCTACGAGGAACACCACGACACGGGTGCCTACCGTCCCGACGCCCTGTCCTCCGGCCGCCGCGCCCTCACCGGTCTGGCCCTCACCATGCTCTGTCTGGCCGCGCGCGAGACCGGTGATGCTATCTGGCCCGGCAAGACCTACCAGCGTTTCAAGGACGCCGGCAACATGACCGACCGCTTCAATGCGCTGGGCGCCCTGGTCAACAGCGGCCACGCCCTGGCGGCCGAGGCGCTGGCGCGTTTCCACGCCCTGTTCAAGGACGAGGCCCTGGTGCTGGACAAGTGGTTCGCCCTGCAGGCCGGCACCTGCGACCGCGGCGGCCAGGTGCTGCCGGCCGTGCGCCAGCTCATGAACCACCCGGGCTTCAACCTGCGCAACCCCAACCGCGCGCGCAGTCTGATCTTCTCCTACTGCAGCGCCAACCCGGGCGCCTTCCACCGCGCCGATGCGGCCGGTTATGTGTACTGGAGCGAACGCGTACTGGAGCTGGACGGCATCAACCCGCAGGTCGCCGCCCGCCTGGCGCGCGCGCTGGACCGCTGGAAGAAACTGGCCGAGCCCTACCGCCACGCCGCCCGCGAAGCCATCGCCCGCGTGGCCGCCAAACCCGACCTGAGCAACGATGTGCGCGAGGTCGTGACCCGCGCCTTGGCAGAATGATGACGAAATGACCTCGCCGCTGCCGCGGCATTGATGACGCGGGCTACGCCCGCATGACTCAAGTCATTTCGTCATCGAAGCCGCGCAGCGGCAAGATCATGCGCGCAGCGCGTCATCCATCCCTACGGAGAAGAACATGAGCAGCAAGATTTCCCTCACCCGCTACCTGGTCGAACAGCAGCGCAGCCACGGCCACATCCCCTCCGAGCTGCGCCTGCTGCTCGAAGTGGTGGCCCGCGCCTGCAAGAGCATCAGCCAGGCCGTCAACAAGGGCGCCCTGGGCGGGGTGCTGGGCAGCGCCGGCAGCGAGAACGTGCAGGGCGAAGTGCAGAAGAAGCTCGACATCATCGCCAACGAGGTGCTGATCGAAGCCAATGAATGGGGCGGCCACCTCGCCGGCATGGCCTCGGAGGAGATGGACAGCATCTACGCCGTGCCCAACCGCTACCCCAAGGGCGAATACCTGCTGCTGTTCGATCCCCTGGACGGCTCCAGCAACATCGACGTCAACGTCAGCATCGGCACCATCTTCAGCGTGCTGCGCAAGGTGGGCCATTCGCGCGGCGTGGCGGAGGAAGACTTCCTGCAACCCGGCAAGCAGCAGGCTGCGGCCGGCTACTGCGTCTACGGCCCGCAGAGCATGCTGGTGCTGACGGTGGGCGACGGCGTGGCCGTCTTCACGCTGGACCGCGAGACCGGTTCGTGGGTGCTGACGCAGGACCAGGTCAAGATTCCCGAGGACACCAAGGAATTCGCGATCAACATGTCCAACATGCGCCACTGGGCGCCGCCGGTGAAGCGCTACATCGACGAATGCCTGGCCGGCAAGGACGGCCCGCGCGGCAAGGACTTCAACATGCGCTGGGTGGCCAGCATGGTGGCCGACGTGCACCGCATCCT
>JAGWTL010000142.1 GCA_028869035.1 Burkholderiales bacterium
CTCCAGCTGCTCGCGCACCTTGGCCTGGCCCACGTACTCGTCCAGCAGCTTGGGCCGCAGCGCGCGCTCGATGGCCTCCTCGCCGGGCGAAACGGGCGCGGCCGAAACCACGCGCGGGCCGGAGGGCATTTCAAAGTCGTCGGTCTGGATGCTCACGGCCGGTCGGGAAAGAGGGGGGATCAGAGGGCTGTTCCGACTATAGCCGACCTCAAGTGATGGGCACGAACTGCCGATAGCATGGAGAGACGAAACCCATGAGACTGCCCATGAAGCCCATCGCCCGCTCCCTGCCCCCGGTCCGCATCACCTTGCTGGCCCTGTTGCTGGCCGGCGGCATGGCCGCCGTGCGCGCAGCCGACCCCGCTCCGGCGGCCCCGGCGCGCATGGAAGGCAACCGTATCGACATCGAGTCCCAGCTGCGCGACGCCATGAAAAGCGGCGACCCGACCAAAAAGCGCCTGAACCTCCTCATCGACGGCAAAAGCGGCAACGCCGGCCTGGCCCCCGGCGCGCCGCCGCCCATCAACACCGTGGACCACCAGGCGCCGGCCGCCCCGGCTGTGGCGGGCCCGCGCCCGCGCGAACCCGGCCTGGTGATCCGCCAGCAGCGTCCGTCAGCAGCGGCCACGCCGGCGGCACCGCACAAGGAGATCCAATGGGGCTACGAGGGCGAAGGCGCTCCGGCGAACTGGGGCAAGCTCAAAGCCGACTACGCCACCTGCGCCAGCGGCCAGCGCCAGTCACCCATCCACATCGAGGACAACGACACCCTCAAGGGCCCGGCCGAGGCCATCCAGTTCAGCTACGCGCCCAGCAAGGGCACGGTACTGAACAACGGCCACACCATCGAAGTCAAGGTCTATGGCGAGAACAGCCTGACCGTGCGCGGCAGCACCTACCAGCTGGTGCAGTTCCACTTCCACCACCCCTCGGAAGAGCGCATCAACGGCCAGGGTTACCCCATGGTGGGACACTTCGTGCACCGCAACGAGCTGGGCCAATTGGCCGTGCTGGCCGTGCTGCTGGAGCCCGGCGAGCCCAACGCCCTGATCCAGAAGGTCTGGACGCACATGCCGCTGGACGTGAACGACAGCGTACGCATGCCGCCGGATCTGATCCAGGTGGGTGAAATCCTGCCGAAAGACCAGCGTTATTACCAGTACATCGGCTCGCTGGCCACACCGCCCTGCACCGAGGGCGTGCTCTGGCTCATCCTCAAGCAGCCGGTGAGCATCAGCCGCGAACAGCTGCGCCTCTTCGGCCAGCTCTATGCCAACAACGCGCGCCCGGTGCAGCCCACCCACGGCCGGCCGGTGCGTGACGCGGTGCTGATCACCCCCGGCGGGCGGCCCTGATCCGGCGCTGGCCCGCACAGTCTGCGCGGGAAGGGTTGAGCCGGAACAGTAACCAAGTTACATTACAGTATTCTTAAAAGATTCCCGCCCAGGCCTGCTGCCGAGGTTTGGAAGGGACGGGGACGCCGAGCGCTCGTGATCCGCGCAACACACCCGCCCGACCTGTGCCCGGCTGCGCGCCGCATCATCCTGAAACACGCATGAACGCAGACGCGACACCCCAAGCACTGGACATCGTCATCTTCGGCGGCACGGGGGACCTGGCGTTCCGCAAGCTCCTGCCCGCGCTGTACATGGCGCATCTGCACGACCGGCTGCCCGCGAGCACCCGCATTGTCGGCATCGGCCGCCAGGCCTGGGGCCGCGACGCCTACCTGCGGTTCATCGAGGAGAAGTCGGTCGAGTTCATCGAGTCCGAAGCCTGGTCACAAGCGGACTGGCAGCGCTTCATGGCACGGCTGGACTATGTGGACCTGGACGTCACGCAGGCCGCGGCCTATGGCAAGCTGCAGCAGGCCTTGAGCCCGGACGCCCTGCGCGTGTTCTATCTGGCCACCGCCCCGGACCTGTTCGCGCAGATCTGCGCCCAGCTGCACGTCATCGGGCTGGTGGACGATCACGCCCGTGTGGTGGTGGAAAAACCCCTGGGGACCGACCTGGCCTCGGCCCGGGCCATCAATGCCGAGATCGCCCGCTACTTCCGCGAAGACCAGATCTACCGCATCGACCACTACCTGGGCAAGGAGACGGTGCAGAACCTCATGGTGCTGCGCTTCGGCAATGCCATCTTCGAGCCGCTGTGGCGCGCGCCCTCCATCCGCGGTGTCCAGATCACCGTGGCCGAAGCTGTGGGTGTGGGCTCGCGCGCGGGCTTTTACGACGGGGCCGGCGCGCTGCGCGACATGGTGCAGAACCACCTGCTGCAGCTGCTGTGCATCGTGGCCATGGAGCCCCCCATCTCGCTCAACCCCGACGATGTGCGCGACGAGAAACTCAAGGTCCTGCGCTCCCTGCGCACGATGGACCTGGCCGACATCAAGCGCGACACCGTGCGCGGGCAGTACAGCGCCGGCGTGAGCGAAGGCGCCGCCGTGCCGGGTTATCTGCAGGAAGCCGACGTGCCCGCCCACAGCCAGACCGAGACCTTCGTGGCGCTGCGCGCGCACATCGACAACGCGCGCTGGGCCAATGTGCCTTTTTTCCTGCGCACCGGGAAACGCCTGCAGAAGCGCCAGTCGGAAATCATCATCGAGTTCACCGAGCAGCCCTTCTCCATCTTCGGCAAGAGTCCCAGCCTGCAGCCGAACCGCCTCATCATCAGCCTGCAGCCCGAGGAATCCATCCAGCTGGCCATGATGGTCAAGGAACCCGGTTCGGGCATGAACCTGCACCCGGTGCGCCTGAGCCTGGACCTGCAGGAGACCTCGAGCAAGCGCCGCGCCGACGCCTACGAGCGCCTGCTGATGGACGTGATCAAGGGGCGCCTGACCCACTTCATGCGCCGCGACGAACTCGAAGCCGCCTGGCGCTGGATCGATCCCATCCTGGCCGGCTGGCAGACCCTGGACGAAAAGCCGCGCCACTATGCGGCCGGCAGCTGGGGGCCGGCCGCCTCGTCGGCCCTGATGGCCCGCGAGAACCTCACCTGGTTCGAGGAGTCCTGATGGGCGCGGTCGAGCCGCTGCAAAACCTGCTGGCGCGACACGGCCATCTGCAAGTCTACCGGGTCGCCGCCGCGCAGCTGGCCACCGAACTGGCCCGCGACATTGCCGGGCGTTTGCAGCAAGCCATCCACGCGCGTGGCGTCGCCGTGCTGAGTGTCTCGGGCGGCAAGTCACCGATCGCGCTGTTCGAGGCCCTGCGGCAACAGCCCCTGGACTGGTCCAAGCTGCACATCACCCTGGTCGACGAACGCTACGTCCCCGCCACACACGAAGCCAGCAACACCCTGCTGGTGCGCACCCATCTGCTGCAAGGTCCCGCGGCCCGGGCCCGGCTGCACGCCATGGTGCCCGAGCTCAACCTGCCGCTGCCGCCTCTGCCCACGCTGGTACAGAACGCCGACGCGGACCTGCATGCCCTTGGCCCCGCCGATGTCATGGTGCTGGGCGTGGGGGCCGACGGGCACACCGCCTCGCTCTTCCCCGCGGCACCCCGGCTGGCTGCCGCGCTGGATCCCCGCTCGCCCCAGGCCTGTGTGGGCATGGCACTCGATCCGCCCCCCGCCGCCGCGCCCCATGCGCGCCTGACGCAGACCCTGGCCCAGATCCTGCGCTCGCGCCATCTGATACTGCCCGTCACAGGCGATGACAAACTCGCCGCCCTGCAGCAGGCCCTGCGCGAGCCCACGGACCGTCTGCCCGTCTCGCACCTGCTGCACCAGCAGCACACACCCCTGGCACTCTGGCTCACGGCATAAGCTCCACCATGTTTGAATCCCTGGCCCCCACCGTCTCCCCTTCCGCCTACCCGCGCTGGCTGGGTGACATCGGCGGCACCAATGCGCGTTTCGGCTGGCAGGCAGGCGCGGCCGCACCCATCAGCCATGTGCAGGTGCTGCCCTGCGCCGAGCACGCCTCCCTGGTCGCCGCCGGGCAGGCTTATCTGCAGGCCCAGGGTCTGCCCACCCCGGCCTGCGCCGCCTTCGGCATTGCCAACCCGGTCACGGGCGACCAGGTGGCGATGACCAACCACCACTGGAAATTTTCCATCAGGGCCACGCGCGAGGCCCTGGGCCTGCAACGCCTGCTGCTGCTCAACGACTTCACGGCCCTGGCCCTGGCCCTGCCCCAGCTGCCGCCTGAGCACCTGCGCCAGGTGGGCCCCGGCCAGGCAGCTGCGCAGGCGGCGATCGGACTCATCGGGCCGGGCACGGGCCTGGGGGTCTCGGGCCTGTTGCCGCTCGGGCATCAGGACAAATGGCTGCCCATCGCGGGCGAGGGCGGGCATGTCACGCTGAGCGCCAGCAATGCTCAGGAGTACGCCGTCATCGAACATCTAAGACTGCGTTATGGCCACGTCTCGGCCGAGCGCATCATCTCCGGGCCGGGTCTGGTCGATCTTTACCACGCCCTGTGTGAACTCAAGGACGGGCAGGGCCGCGAGATCACCACCCCGGCCGAGGTGATGGAACGCGCCGAGGCCCACCCCGAGTCCACCGCCGCGCAGGCACTGGACATGTTCTGTGGCCTGCTCGGCAGCGTGGCCGGGGACCTGGCCCTGACCCTGGGCGCGCGCGGCGGCATCTACATCGGCGGCGGCATCGTGCCGCGCCTGGGCGAGCGCTTCGACCGCTCGCCCTTCCGCCAGCGCTTCGAAAACAAGGGGCGCTTCAAGAACTACCTCGCCGCCGTCCCGACCTGGGTCATCCAGAGCCCGGTCTCGCCCGCGCTGCAGGGGGCTTCGCAGGCCCTGAACCTCACGCAGTGGTGAGCTCGCTGCGTCAGATCACTGAGGCACAATTCTTCACATGGCGCTCATCCTCATCGTCGAAGACGACGAACTGCTGCGTGACAGCGTGTCGGACCTGCTGAAACACGCCGGCCACCGCACCCTGCCCTGCGCCGACGGCGCCAGCGCCCAGCAGCAGCTGGAGAGCCAGGCCGTCGACGCCGTGCTGCTGGACCTGGGCCTGCCCAGGATCGACGGCATGACGCTCCTGCGCTGGATCCGCGAGCGCTTCGAGAGCCTGCCCGTCATGATCCTGACCGCGCGCGACAGCATCGACCACCGGGTAGAAGGCCTGATGGCCGGGGCCGACGACTACCTGACCAAGCCCTTCGGCAACGCCGAGCTCTGCGCGCGGCTGCAGGCCCTGCTGCGGCGCGCGCGCCTGCCTGCCTTCGAAGCCCAGAGCGCCGGCAGCGTGGCGGCGACGTCCACGCAAGCCCTGGAGTTCGACACGGAGCAACCCCGCGTCTGGGTCCAGGGCCAGTCCATCGTGCTGACCCAACGCGAATGGGAGCTGCTGCAGGTGCTGCACGCGCAGCTCAACCAGGTCGTCAGCCGCGACAACGTGCTGCTGGTCTGGCAGACCGACGGCTCCGAGCCCATCGCTTCCAATGCGCTGGAGGTCTATGTGCACCGCCTGCGCCGCAAGCTGCAGGGCACCGGCGTGAGCATCCGCAACATCCGCGGCCTGGGTTACATGCTCGAGATGGCATGAAGTCCATCCCCTCGCTGCGCCGCCAGCTGCTGGTCTGGCTGCTGCTGCCGCAGCTGGTGCTGTGGCTGGTGGGCGGGGCGCTGGCCTACCGTATCGCGCTGATCTCCGCCGAGAAGGCCCTGGACCAGTCGCTGCTGCAATCGGTGCGCTCGCTGGCGCGGCAGGTCAAGCCCATAGGCTCGGGCCTGCTGGTGGACTTTCCCAAGGCGGCCCAGGCCATCATCGAGGAAGAACCCGAGGACCGTGTGAACTACATGGTGTCCTCGCCGCCCGGCCGCTTCCTGATCGGCAACCAGAGCTTCGCCGAACCGCCCCTGCCGCTGCGCGCCGGCGTGCCCGCCGTCTACCGCACCGAGCAGAACGGGCGCGTCATGCGGGCCGTGGCCCTGGACCTGCCCTATGGCGACAGCGACGCCGCGCAGCTGCTGCGCGTGCAGCTGGCCAAGAGTTATGTGGCGCGCGACCGCATCGCACGTGAACTGATCGCCGACCTGCTCGCCCCCCTGCTGGTGCTGGGCCTGATGCTCAGCGGGCTGGTCTATGCCGGCATCAAGCGCGGCATGCAGCCCCTGACCCGGCTCGAAGCGCAGTTGCAGCGCCGCTCGCCCCACGAACTCACCCCGCTGGAATTGACCACGGCGCCGCGTGAAGTCCATGCCCTGCTCACGGCCATCAACCGGCTGCTGGCTTCGGTGGCGCGCAATATGGTGCAGGAGAAACGCTTCATCAACGACGCGGCCCACCAGCTGCGCACGCCGCTGGCCGGCCTGATCAGCCAGACCGACCTGGCACTCCAGGAGGAGGAGCCAGAGCTCATCAAGGCTCGCCTGCACAAGGTGCACGCCGGCGCCCTGCGCAGCGCCCACCTGCTCAACCAGCTGCTGATGCTGGCGCGCAGCGGCGCCGATGTGCCCCTGCAAGCCCTCGACCTGGCGCAGCTGGCCCAGGCCGTCGCGCGCGAGTTCAGCCCCCGGGCCGTCAGCCTGCAGGTGGACCTGGGTTATGAAGGGCTGGACCAGGCCTGGGTGCCCGGTTCCGAACTGCTGCTGCGCGAAGCCCTGGGCAATCTGATCGACAACGCCCTGCGCTATGGCCGCGGTGAGGGCGAGAACAGCGTCACGATCTCCGTGCTGGACCAGGGGCCGCAGATCGAGCTGCGCGTCGAGGACAACGGTCCAGGCCTCGACGCCGCCCTGCGTGAACAGGCGTTCGAGCGCTTCTGGCGCGGCAGCGAGTTGCCGGGCGGCTGCGGCCTGGGCCTGTCCATCGTGCAGGAGATAACGCGGCGCCACGGCGGCGAGGCGCAGATCGAAGCCGCGCCGGCGCAGGGCCTGCGGGTTCGACTTCTGTTACCGCGTCTAGAGGCGCATCCCTGAAACTGTATCGAACCAGTGCGCCTGGCCCGGGCTGATCTCCAGCCCCACGCGGTCGCCGGGGCGTACGGGAATCTGCGGCGAGGTGCGCACGGTGACCATGCCAGCGGCCGTCTGCACCATCACATAGGTGTCGGCGCCCGTGGGCTCCACCACATTGACCTCGCCACGCCAGGCCGCGCTGTCGCTGAACAGCAGGTGCTCGGGCCGCACGCCCAGGGTCAGGCCCTGCGATGCCGCGACCGGGCAGGCCAACGGCAGACGGGCCTCGGGCAGCACCAGGCCCTGGCCGTCCGCCGCCGCCTGGCCCGCGATGAGGTTCATGGTCGGTGAGCCGATGAAGGTGGCCACATAGGT
>JAGWTL010000143.1 GCA_028869035.1 Burkholderiales bacterium
TAGCCGATCAAACGCAAGGGGGATTGAGATCAGATTACAAAGGTATTGTAGTATGTACCTTTGGATATTACGTCAATCTCACTATGCATCCTCAGCGTTCGCGCATTCTCATCTCGGAATGGATGGAAGCTGAAGCCATTGGCCGTCTCAGGACCGCGCATGATGTTCTCTGCGCACCAGATCTGGCCGAAAATCGCGCCGAGCTGCTCAGAGCCGTACAGGATGTTGAGGCACTCATCGTCCGCAATCGCACCCAAGTCAATCGTGAGCTGCTGGAAGCAGCTCCCTCGCTTCGAGTCATCGGCCGGCTTGGGGTTGGGCTGGACAACATCGATCTCGGCGTCTGCGACGTTCGCAACGTGCAGGTCATCCCAGCTACTGGCGCCAATGCGCGATCCGTCGCGGAATATGTACTTTTTTGTGCAATGCTTCTTCTTCGGGGCACCGGATATTCCACCCCGGCTGTCGGTAGTGGTCTATGGCCGCGTGAAGCCCTGATGCGAGGTCGTGAGATCGCAGGTAAGACCTTAGGTGTGGTTGGCTTCGGGTCCGTTGGTCGCTGCACGGCAGAACTGGCCACGCGCGCCGGGATGCGGGCAATCTATTACAGCTCCGCCCGCTTGCCAGATGTCGGCGCTGCTCAACACGTGGAGAGTCTGCAAGCACTGCTCAAGGAATCCGACGTCGTCAGCATCCATGTTCCGCTTACTGCGGCAACGCGAGGACTGATCGGTTCAGCAGAACTTTCGCTTATGCGATCGGACGCGATCCTCATCAATTCCGCGCGCGGGGGAATTGTCGACGAGACTGCCCTCATTGAGGCACTACACCGGGGGCGCATCGGCGGTGCCGCCGTGGATGTATTCGAAACCGAGCCCCTGCCAGCCGTGAATCCTTGGCACGGCTGTCCGAATCTGCTTCTCACACCGCATATCGCGGGTCTGACGCGCGAATCCAACCAGCGCGTATCAGATTTCGTCGCCGAGCGCGTACTCCAGGCTCTTGCTTCGCCGGTAACGACTGGCTTGGCTGGTTCTGATTCCCCATCACTTCACAAGGAGACAACCCAATGAAGCTTTCAATTGCAGTTGCCGGTGCCCTCGTGGCATGTTTCGCCTCACTATCTGCCCTCGCCGAGACATGGCCAACAAAGGCGGTGACCGTCATCGTGCCGTATGTGGCGGGTGGTGGAGTCGACCCTGTCGCACGCCTGGTGTCGCTCAAGCTGGCGGAGCGCTGGAATCAGCCCGTGGTGGTGGAAAACCGTGCGGGCGCCAGCGGGACGATTGGCGCCAATGCCGTCGCGAAGGCACCGGCTGATGGCAACACGATTCTGATGTCGGCCACCGCAGAAGTGGTCATCAATCAGCACTTCATGAAGAAGATGGCCTACGACCCTGAGAAGGATCTGCGGCCCGTCACGTTGCTCGTAAAGCTTCCGTTCGCACTGGTCACCAACCCCTCGAAACCGTACAACGATATGGCCAGCTTCCTGAGCTATGTACGTCAAAACCCGGGGAAGGTGAGCTACGCATCGTCCGGACCTGGCACACCGCAGCATCTGGCGGGCGTGCTCGTTGAGCAACTCGCCAACGTGTCGATGCTTCATGTCCCGTTCAAGGGAGTGGCCCAGGCAATGACCGACATCCTGAGCGGGCAGGTCGATGTGGGCTTTGCCGGCTTGCCGACGGCTTTGCAGCAGGTGAAGGCAGGAAAGGTTCGCGCACTCGGCGTTTCGTCACGTTCGCCCGCACCAGCAGCGCCTCAGATTCCTCCGTTGGCTAAGACATCGGCGCTTGAAAAGTTTGAGCTGATTCAGTGGTTCGGCGTATTTGTGCCCTCGAAGACTCCGGACTCGGTGGTTTCGAAGATTCAAAACGATATAGCCGAAGTACTTGCCTTGCCTGAAGTTCGCGACACCCTGCTCAAACAGGGCGCCGAGCCGAGCGGCATGTCCACGCCGGACTTTGAGCGATTCGTCAAGGACGAGCGTGAGAAGTTCCGCAAGATTGTTCAGACCGCAAAGATCGAGCAGTAGCCGTCTGCGGCTGGCGGCTGGATTCACCGGCGTCTACACCGTTAGTGAAATGTCCAGCCGCACTGCTTCACCCCGATAGACCACAACCGCGAAATACACAATGTGTCCGCTGGCATCTTCGAATGCCCGCTCCACGAAAGCAACGGGCGCATTGACCGGAACATCGATCAAAGTAGCGACATCCTCGTCGGCCGTGCCCACCGTGAGTGTCTGATGAGCACGCACTACCCGGCAGTTCTTGAGAGACATGAGTACCGGAATGGCGGCACGCTCGCGAAATCGCTTTGCTGCACGCTTGAACAATTCAAGGTCTATATACACATCGATCACGCAATAGGGAATGCCCTTATCCGAATGAACCCGCTTAAGGAAGACATATTGCTTGTCATCACGCCTCCAGCCAGGTGGAAGAGGTCCCACCGTCTCGCTGATGGTGCGAATCTCGGGAGGTGTGGTGACATACATATCGCTGAGCGCCCGCAGGCTAGTCTCAACCTTGATGTTTTTCACCGCCGGCAGAACATCCATCACGAACGTTCCGGCGCCCTGGCGGGCTTGCAGCCAGCCGTCCTGCACAAGCAGCTGCACCGCCTGCCGAGCAGTCAGTCGGGCAACGCTGAACTCTTGCGCCAACTCGTTCAGCGAAGGCAGGCAAGATCCTGGTGGCCATATGCCGCGGCGAATCCGCTGCCGGAAGGTGTCGGCCAGCACTCCGTACTTCGGCGCCTTGCCGCTGCGATCGATCGATCCCATAGTTTTCTCCCGAGGCCAGAATGATGCCTGATTTGTCTCTCTCTTTCGACATCCGCCAGCTGGACGTCTTCCTGTTTCGAGCGCCTGCTGTGCCACCCGTGCAGACCTCCTTCGGCATCATGAAGCATCGTCCCGCCTTGCTGGTGCGCGTGACCGACGCGGATGGCGGATATGGCTGGGGCGAGATATGGTGCAATTTTCCGATCGTGGGTGACGAGCACCGGGCACGCATGGCGCGCTTTTATTTGCCGGGCCTGGTTTGCCGCCGTCGCTGGGACAGCCCGGAGAGTTGTTTTTCCGAATTGAGCCGCCAACTTTCCGTGCTCGCGCTTCAAAGTGGCGAACCCGGCCCGATACAGCAGATCGTTGCCGGCCTTGACATTGCGCTATGGGATCTCATCGCACGACGTAATGGCCGCCCTTTGTGGCATATTTTTCAGCCTGCAGCATCTTCCGCACTTCCGCCCCGCATCCAAGTCTATGCCTCAGGCCTGAACCCGACCAATCCCGAGGCGCTGGCCGCGACCAAGCTTGCGCAGGGATATCGCGCCTTCAAACTCAAAGTCGGGTTCGGCAAAGAACGCGATGAGGCCAACTTACGCGCTGTACGGCAGGTCATTGGTCCAGATCTTCCGTTCATGGTCGATGCGAACCAAGCTTGGGATGTTGAATCAGCCATTGCTGCAGGCCGTCGCATGGCGGCACACAAATTGGGCTGGTTGGAGGAGCCGATCCGGTCTGACTCCTCGCTGGCAGATTGGAGCCGCCTTGCGGAGGAGCAGCCTCTGCCACTCGCTGGCGGCGAGAACCTGGCAGGCCACGATGCTTTCTCTGCTGCGATCGATACCCCCGGCCTTCAAGTCTTACAACCAGATATTGGCAAATGGGGCGGATTCACGGGCTGCCTCAGCGTCGGACGGCAGACGATCAAAAACGGAAAGTTATTCTGCCCGCACTGGCTGGGCGCCGGCGTGGGGCTAACCGCATCCTTTCATCTGAAGGCAGCTGTTGGCGGATCGGGCTACGTCGAAGTTGATGCCAACCCCAATCCACTGAGGGATGGTTTGGCCATTCCGCGCTTCGAGCTTAAGGACGGTGCGGTGCTACTGTCCGAACGCCCTGGCCTGGGCGTCGAGCCTGATCTCCAGGCTTGTCGTGATTTTCTGGTGGACCTATAGTCTCACTGTGTCGTACGAGTAATTTTTTCTTGCGCTGCCGCAGCAGGGCTCAGTTTGGCTGATGAATCAACACTCAGGGCGAACGTGCTGGGCTGGCGGGCGATGACGGTCTACTTCAGCAGGAACTGCAGCAGCTTGTCCGTCAGTGGCCCGTAGGGCGGTGCCAGCAGCCTGGCGGTGGAGAAGCGGGCCTGCTTGAAGACAGGACGCAGCTTGGAGAAGGTCAGAAAGCCTTCATGGCCGTGGTAGTGGCCCATGCCCGATGCGCCCACGCCGCCGAAGGGCAGCTCTT
Source organism: Burkholderiales bacterium (assembly GCA_028869035.1). GTDB lineage: Bacteria > Pseudomonadota > Gammaproteobacteria > Burkholderiales > Burkholderiaceae_C > Hylemonella. Next base: position 4,262 of record JAGWTL010000143.1, read on the forward strand.
CCTGGCCCACGTGGAAGAGCGCGTCGTTGATGGACACACCGCCCGACATCACGCGTGTGAGCAGTTGCGCCTGCACGGCCTTGTCGTTGGTGAAGGGGTAGAGCGCCAGCGGACGCGGGCCGGCGTTGATGCGCTTGATGACATCGTCTTCCAGGTCTTCGTAGCTGATCACCGGCAGGATGGGGCCGAAAATCTCGCGCTGCATCAGCAGGCAGTCGGTGGGCGCATCCAGCACGATGTGCGGCGCGATCTTGCGCAGCTTGGCGTCGAAGGGCTTGCCCGGGATCAGCGGTATCGACTGGGCGCCGCGCTGTTTGGCCTCGTCCAGCGCATGCAGCAGGCGGGCGTAGGCGATCTCGTCGATGATGGCCGTGTAGTCCGGCGTGTCCAGCTTGGGATAACGCTTGGGGATGATCTCCTGCGCCAGGCGCACGAATTCCTTGATACGACGCTGGGGCACGTAGACGTGGTCCACCGTGGTGCAGATCTGGCCGGCGTTGAGGTACTTGACGTAGAGCAGACGCTCGACCGCCGTGCGCAACGGGAAATCCTCGCAGACGATGGCCGGTGATTTGCCGCCGAGTTCCAGCGTGACGGGGCAGAGGTTCTGCGCTGCAGCGGCCATCACGGCACGACCCGTGGTGCCCGAACCCGTGAAGAGAAGATGGTCGAAAGGCAGGCTGGAGAAAGCGATGCCTACGCCACCGGTCTCGTCGAAGAACTGCAGCTTCTCCTCGGGGAAGTAGCCAGGCATTTCCTTGATCAGCAGCTTGGCCAGGTGGCGCGAGTTCTCGCTCATCTTGACCATGGCGCGGTTGCCGGCGGCGAAGATAGCGGTGAGCGGCAGCAGGCTGAGGTTGAGCGGGAAGTTCCAGGGAACGATCACGCCCACCACGCCCAGGGGCTGCGGGATCACGCGGTTGCTGGCCAGGCCGAAGGCCAGGCGGTCGATGCCGCGGCGCTGTGGCTTCATCCAGCGTTTGAGTTGTTTGAGCGTGTGGTGGATGCCCTTGAGCACCGGCATGATCTCGGTCAGGAGAGTCTCGTGGCGCGAGCGGTTGCCGTAGTCGGCGCTGATGGCGTCGCAGATGGCGTCCTGGTGCTCTCGCACGAAGCGTTCCAGCTTGCGCAGGTCGGCGCAGCGGCTTTCATGATCGGGTACGGGGTTGGCGAGGTAGGCGGCGCGCTGACGCTTGAGTGCCGCTTCCAGCGTCGTGCGCAGCAGGGCACTGGCGGAATCATTGACGGTGTTCATCGTCGCTCTCCTGGATGTTGTTCTTCAGGTTGCCATATAGCGGCCGGCGCGGTGGTTGATGGCCAGCGTAAGGTTCAACACCACGACTCCGGCCACGGACAGGGCCACCTGCAGCCGCGGCGTGGTGGCCAGCGCCAGCAGAAGTATGAGCGTATCCACGGCCATTTGCACGCGGCCGGAACGCCAGCCCTTGGTCTCCTGCAGCCAAAAGGCCAGGATGCCCACGCCCCCCAGGCTGGCGCGGTGGCGAAAGAGGATGAGAAAGCCCGCCCCCAACAGCACGCCGCCCAGCAGCGCCGCGTAGAGCGGACGCACCTGCTCGAAGCTGATGAGATCTGGCATGAGCTCGGTCTGCAGAGAGAGCAGGGCGACTGCGATCATGGTCTTGAGCAGGAAGGCCCGCTCCATGCGCCCGGCCGGTGCAGTGCGCGCTGGCGGAATAGGTGGCGTAAAGGGCGTCATATTCCCAGCATGGTATGACACAGACTCTGCGAGAATGATTTTGTCATCGGAGTCTTTCCCATGCGGTTTTCGAGTCGGACCTTTCTGTCCAGACATGCCGTGGCGTTGCTCAGCGCCTTGATCGTTCTGGTCTTGCTGCAGGTCGCGGGCGAGGTGGTGCTGCGTTCCTTGCTGCAGGATCGTGCGAGCAAGCGCCAGTTCGAGATCCTGTCCTACGCGACGGGTCTGCGTGTGCGCCTGGAGCGTGAGCTCGGCGCCTTGCTCAATCTCAACAACGGCCTGGCCGCCTACTTGGCCGTGCGCAACAGCACCATGGAGGCACACGAGGTCCGGGCCATCCTCGCCGAGATCTATCGCAGCAGCCACCATGTGCGCAACTTTGGCGTCGCCGTGGGCTACCGTGTGCTGTACGTGCACCCGCTGGAGGGCAATGAACGCGCCATCGGCCTCTACTATCCTGACTTGCCCGGGCAGTGGCCTTTGGTCGAAAAGGTCACCAGCAGCGGTCAGGCCGCCTTGGCAGGTCCTGTGGCGCTGGCCCAGGGCGGGCGCGGAATGATCTACCGCATGCCCATCATGATCGAAGGGCGCTACTGGGGCCTGCTGTCCACGGTGATCGACTCCGACTCGCTGTTCCATATGGTGCAGGCCGAGGTGGCCGACGAGCATTACGATTTTGCCATTCGCGGTCGCGACGGCATGGGCCTGGAGGGCGGGCCGGTCTGGGGAGAGCTGGCCCTGTTCGATGCACCCGACATCCTGGTTCAGGAGATCGAGGTGCCCGGCGGGCGCTGGGCGATCGCGGTGCGCTCCCTGCGGGCCGACAACACGGGTCTGCTGCGCTGGTCCCTGCGCGGTGGCGCCGGCCTGGCCGGCCTGGGGGTGGCGGCCATGCTCTTCCTGTTGATCCGCAGCCGCGGCCAGATGGCGCGGCGCGCCATGTACGACGATCTCACGCGTCTGCCCAATCGCCGGCTGTTCGAAGACCGTGCGCTGATGGCCTTTTCGCGCCAGCAGCGGCACACGGCCCAGCTGTGCGCCCTGCTGTTTATGGACCTCGACGACTTCAAGGCGGTCAACGACCAGCATGGCCACAAGGCCGGCGATGCGGTGCTCGTGACCGTGGCCGCCCGCGCCCAGGCTGTCGTGCGGCAGAATGACACGGTGGCGCGCTGGGGCGGCGACGAGTTCATCGTGCTGCTGGAGAACATCTCGGCCGACAGGCTGGAAATCATTGCCCGGCGCCTGCGCATTTCCATCCAGGA
>JAGWTL010000144.1 GCA_028869035.1 Burkholderiales bacterium
GCTGCCCAGCGCCTCTCATCCGACGCAATGCCCCAGCAGGGAGGCCCGTTGCCCGAGCTTCACTATTTCCCCCCCGAAGATCTGTCGGTCAAGCCCCAGATTCTGAGTGATGCTGGGTCGTCGGAGCCCACGTTTATTCCAGACATTCTTCCTCTGCCCGTCCTGGTGCAACTCTTGATCAATGAACAAGGTGGGGTGGACAGGGTTATTTTGGGCGAGAACTTCCTTTCAGATACCGCTAGAAAATACATAGTTGAATCATTTTCGGGTATGAAATTCAGCCCGGGCATGCTGGGGCCGACCCCCGTGAGGTCTCAATTGCAGATAGTGGTGAGCCTGGATCCGACCATTCCAGTAAATTAAAGGATCAACAGCCGTCCCCGGTATCAGCCCGGGGATCTTGGATCGCAGGCATCCCCAATTTTGGGGATGCCTTTTTTCTTTGGTATGAACTAACTTACGCCCAACTCAACGGCCTTAATGTTGAAGGGGGATGTATGGTGTTCTATCGGACGACTAAGGGGTATACGCTGCCAGAGGTGATGGTGGTGATGCTGGTTTTTTCGCTATGCCTGACTCAGGCGGTTCCCGCCATGTCAAGAGTGGTGGACAACGTGCGTATAAAAACAGGGATGTCCGCCCTCATGGACAGTCTGCATCTCACTCGTTCTGAAGCCATACGGCGCAATGCGCGAGTTGTGCTGTGTAAATCGGTTTCCGGGAACGCCTGCACATTGAATGGGGCCTGGGAACGTGGTTGGATCATATTCCAGGATGTGAATGGCAATGGTGTGGTCGATCCTGGTGAAGATGTGCTTCGCCGGGAAGCTTCCTTGCCGTCGAACTTGCGGATGGTCGGGAATACAACGGTCGACGACTACATCGCATACACAGGGCTAGGAAAAACAACTCTGAATTCCGGCGCATTTCAAGCCGGCACCATCACGGTTTGTCAGCCATCTGCACAGAAGACTGATGTCTACCAGATTGTCATCAACAGTTCGGGGCGAGTGCGTGCTGCCAAGGCCGCACTGAATGCATGCCTTTGATTCAACGCCGTACTTCGTCGACCAGTGTCTTGAACTCGTCGATGTCCTCAAAGCTGCGGTAGACACTGGCGAAGCGCACATAAGCCACTTTGTCCAGCTTCTTCAGCTCACGCATGACCAGTTCGCCGATGCGGGTGGAGGGCACTTCGCGCAGGCCGAGGTTGAGAAGTTTTTCCTCGATGCGTTCGATGGCACTGTCAATCTGCTCGGTGCTGACCGGGCGCTTGCGCAGCGCCAGCTTCATGGAGGCCAGTAATTTGCTGCGCTCGTACTCGATGCGCCGGCCATCCTTCTTGACGATGGAGGGGAAATTGACGTCCGGACGTTCGTAGGTGGTGAAGCGCTTTTCGCAGGCGCCGCACTGGCGGCGCCTGCGGATGAAATCCCCATCCTCCGAAATCCGGGTCTCGACGACCTGGGTCTCGGAGTTTCCGCAGAAGGGGCATTTCATCGAACGGGCTTACTTGTAGACCGGGAAGCGAGCGGTCAGAGCGTTGACCTTGGCTCGCACGGCCGCGATGCTGGCTTCGTCACGCGGCTTGTCCAGCACGTCGGCGATCAGGTTGGCCGTCATGCGGGCTTCCTCGTCCTTGAAGCCACGGGTGGTCATGGCCGGCGTGCCGACACGCACGCCGCTCGTGACCATGGGCTTTTCCGGGTCGTTCGGGATGGCGTTCTTGTTGATGGTCATGTGGGCGGAACCCAGCACGGCCTCGGCTTCCTTGCCCGTGATGCCCTTGGAGCGCAGGTCCACCAGCATGACGTGGCTTTGCGTGCCGCCGCTGACGATGCGCAGGCCGCGCTTCGTCAGCGTCTCGGCCACGATCTGGGCGTTTTTCACAACCTGCTGCTGGTAAGCCTTGAAGCCCGGATCCATGGCTTCCTTGAAGGCCACAGCCTTGGCGGCAATCACGTGCATCAGCGGGCCGCCCTGCAGGCCGGGGAAGATGGCGCTGTTGATGGCCTTCTCGTGCTGGGCCTTCATCAGGATGATGCCGCCACGCGGGCCGCGCAGGCTCTTGTGGGTGGTGGAGGTCACCACGTCGGCGTGCGGGACCGGGTTGGGGTAGACGCCGGCGGCGATCAGGCCGGCGTAGTGCGCCATGTCCACCATGAAGATGGCGCCCACGTCCCTGGCCACCCTGGCAAAGCGCGCGAAGTCGATGTGCAGGCTGTAGGCCGAGGCGCCGGCGATGATGAGCTTCGGTTTCGTCTCGTGCGCCTTTTTTTCCATGGCGTCGTAGTCGATCTCTTCCTTGGCGTTGAGGCCGTAGGAGACCACATTGAACCACTTGCCGCTCATGTTCAGCGCCATGCCGTGGGTCAGATGGCCGCCTTCGGCCAGGCTCATGCCCATGATGGTGTCGCCGGGTTTGAGGAAGGCCAGGAAGACAGCTTCGTTGGCCGAGGCGCCGCAATGCGGCTGCACGTTGGCGGCATCGGCGCCGAAGATGGCCTTGACGCGATCGATGGCCAGCTGCTCGGCCACATCCACATGTTCGCAACCGCCGTAATAGCGTTTGCCCGGGTAACCCTCGGCATACTTGTTGGTGAGCTGGGTACCTTGCGCCGCCATGACGGCGGGCGAGGCGTAGTTCTCGCTGGCGATCAGCTCGATGTGGTGTTCCTGGCGGGCGTTCTCGGCCTGGATGGCGGCCCAGAGTTCGGGATCGGTTTGTTCGACGAGGATGTTGCGGTTGTACATGGCGGTCGGAAAAAACAGGTGTCCCCCGGTGGGGTGGGGGCTGCCCAGGCGAACGGCTGAACACAGGACAAGGCTTGCCGCCTCATCCCCTGGCACGCTTCCCGGTGGTCTGTCCACGTCAGCGTCACCCGGCCCAGGGGGTCAGGCGCACCTATCGCCAGTCGCGTGCCCGACTAGTGTAGCGGAGAGCAGCAAGCGGGAAGTCGGGAGTCAGGAGTTGAGCAGGACCAGGGTTTCAGGCGCGACCGGCTTGGCCGGCGCCGTCACCGGGATGGGCTGGGCGGTCTGGGTCGGTAAAGCGCGGCCCGATGCGACCTGGACCAGGCGTGAGTGCTCGGCCAGCACCTTGGCGGCGTAACCGCCATCATCCGGCAGGTTGGCGGCACCCACATAGATGCGCAGGCCGCCTTCGATGGAGCCGGCGCGCCGGACGTATTCCTGCAGCACCAGGGCTCCGACACGCAGGTTGGCGACCGGGTCGAAGGCCGCCAGCTTGCCGCCGAAGGCCTCGTATTTGTCGCTGTGCACGCGGGTCATCACCTGCATCAGGCCCTGGGCGCCGACCGGACTCTGGGCAAAGGGGTTGAAGCTGGACTCGATGGCCATGACCGAGAGCAGCAGCAGGGGGTCGATGTCGATACGGCGGCCGATCTCGTAGGCCTCCATGACCAGCGCCGAGACCGGCTCCGGCGCCACGCGGTATTTCTTGCTCAGCCAATAGGCCACGGCGGCCTGCTGTTTGGGCAGTTCATGCGGGTGGGCTGCCGTGGCTCGTTCCACGGCCACGGGTTCGGGCTCGATGCCGCCGGTTTCGGATTGGCGGTTCTGGAGCCAATCCATCAACTGGACTTCACCTTCCCGGCGCAGCTCAGGGCGGGCTACCAGGGCAATGGTGGCGAAAAGGACGGCCAGCCCCAACAGTGCAAAGCTGTTGTGGATGGTGGCGAAGAAGATCTGGGAGATCTGGCGTGCGACGGATCGCAGGCCCTGGCCCATTTCTTGAAACGCTGTCATAGCACTTCCTCATCTCGCGTGGTGCCGGGTCTGGGGCTGTGACTTGTTCACAGAACCAGACCGCAGTCAGCACGTCTGGGTTGGTACGCCATCTGGATCGGCCTGGCGACGTGTTGCCGGCATGTGATCCGATGTAGCCGGGGTCGGCAGCGGATTGGGGTATTCCCTAGTTCGGGGTGAAACGAATTGTAAGGTTAGCCATATAACCAGTCAATAATATCAATCCTATATTATTGGATATAAAGTAAATAAGAAAGGGCGTGCCAGTTAAGCTTTTCTAAAAAAATCAATAAAAATCAAATACTTATATAATTAATCTCAAAAGTAGCCTGAGCTCTACTGTATTTTGTAACAGTGCCAGGCGAAGTCATTTTTGGGACCTTTTGCGGATGCGTTTCAGGGCTCAATCGGAGGGAAGGCTTTCATTGATACGCTGATTTGAATCCGGTGACAGCGTGGCTAGACTGAATAAGCCTGTCACATCAGGCGCTTCTGCTGGAAGTAGCCGGCACACACCTTCAGGGTGCAGGTGCCAGCGCCAAACTGGCAATCAATGGTGGCAATCTCTTGCCGCCTTCGCATTGCGGGATCCGACTCTCCCCTTTGCGATACCCAGACGGCATGGGCTTATGCCCGCCGTCAGGCCCGGCGGGCTGGCTTCTGCCACCCGGCCGGGCTTTCTATTTGCGGCTGGCACGGGGCAAAAATCCGCAGGGGCAGAGCAAATGAAGGCGACAATCAGCGCTTTCCATTTGCCAGCCGAGTTCGCACCGTGTCCTCTTCGACCCCTTCCGCCCCACATAAAGATACCCAAGCCCTGGATGAACTGACGGGCGGTGCCTTTTCCGCACACACGGCCAGCGAACGCACTGCGCGGGTACGGGCTTGGCTGCAGAACGAACCGGCGACCGAGCAGATGCAGCTGGTGTACCGCGAACTGAGTGTCAAGGACAAAGGTGCGGCCAAGCTATTGCGCGAGAAGCTGGACGAACTCAAGCGTCAGCGTGACCAGGAAGGCATTGCCGTCGAATGGGCCCAGAAAGCCCGGGCCCTGCTGGATGCGGCCCGACTCAACGTGGCGGATGCCCTGGCCTGGCAGCGCGATGCCGCAAAGGCCGGGGCGCCGCTGAGCCGTGAACCGCTGGCCTCCCTCAAGACCCGCCTGGCCGACCGCATCAAGGCCATCGAGGATGTGCAGCATCGGGCCCAGGTGCAGCGCGAGGCCGCCGTGTTGCTGGCCCAGCGCATCGAGATCCTGTCCACCAAATCCTGGCGCGATGCCCAGGCCGCCGTCGAGAGCCTGTCCATCGATGTGGGGCACTGGCAGACCGAAGCGGCTGCGCTTCCCGCCGATGCCCATTGGGCCAGCATTGATCTGCGTTTTGCGCCGCAACTGGATGCTTCACGCGCGCAGCTGACCCTGGTCTGGGAGGCTTTCAGCGCGGCGCTGGAGCAGGCCCGGGCGGCGGCAACCGATCCGGCAGCGCCGCTGCCCCAGGTGCCGGTCTGGGCCGATGAGTTGCGCCAGGCGCGCGGCGTACCCGTCGAAGCAACGTCTGCTTCCAGGCCCAAGATCGACCCTGAAGTCCGGACCCAGGCGAATGCAGCCGTGCGCGAGGTGCTCGGCCGGCTGGAGCAGGAGGTGGCCCAGGGCCATGGCAAAGCCAGCACGGGCGCGGCCAATGCCCTGCGTCAAGCCCTGAAAGAGCACGGTCGTCATATAGACAGTCAGCTGGACCGTCAGGCCCATGCCGCTCTGGCTGCGGCGGGTGAGCTTGAAGGCTGGCAGCGCTGGCGCGCCGACCAGTTGCGCGAGGAACTGGTGGCCAAGGCCGAGGCCCTGCTGAACCGGCCGGAAGGCCAAACCCTGGGTGGCCGCAAGACGCAGGAGTCCTTGCGCGAGTTGCGTGAGGCATGGAAGCAGACCGACCAAGGCGGTGTGCCCAACCACGGGCTGTGGAAACGTTTCGACGAAGCCTGCAACCAGGCCTACAAAGTGGTCGAGGCCTGGCTGGAGAAGGTCCGGGCCGAGTCGGCCGAGCACAGGGCCAAGCGCCTGGCCCTGATCGCGGAACTCAAGGCTTGGGGCGAGACCCAGGTGGCTGCAAGCGTCAGTGATTTGAAAGCCTTCAACCGCGAACTGCACCAGTTCGCCGAGCGTTGGCGTGAGGCCGGGCATCTGAGTGAAAAGGCGTTTGCCGAGATGCAGCCGCAGTGGAAGGCCGCCATGCAGGCCGCTGCCGCCCCCCTGGAGGCCGCGCAGAAGCTCAGTCTGCAGAACCGGCAGGCCATGATCGAAGAAGCGCAAGCGTTGGGGGCTGCGCCCGAGCTGCGCATCGACGCCGTCAAGGCCCTGCAGCAGCGCTGGCAGGCCGAAGCCCAGGCGGTGCCGCTGGACCGCAAGACCGAGCAAAAGCTCTGGGAAGTGTTCCGCAAGCCGATCGACGAGGCTTTTGAGCGCAAGGGCAGCGCCCGCGTGCAGGCCGAAGGTCAGCTCAGCGCCCGTGACAAGGCCGTGCTCGACGCCTCCAGGGCGCTGGATGCCGCCCACGCCTCGGGCGATGCCGCGCAGATCCGTGCGGCCATGGCCGCGCTGGACGCCGCCCTCAAGGCGCAAGCTGCACCGGCCGCGCCTGTTCAGAAGGCTGCCCCCGAGGTGGCCGCCACCGAAGCCGCCGTGCCCGAGGCTGGACCGGATGCAGCGTCTCCCGTTTCGCCCGCAGAAGGCGGCGAGGTCACCGCTGAAACGCCTGAGGCCGCACCTGCGCCCGTCGCACCCAAACCCGCCCGCCCGGTGGTGGCGGTGCGCGGCGATGACCGTCCAGGCCAGAAGAAGACCGAGCCAGCAGGTGCCAAACCCGGTCGCCGCGAAGGCCGTCCGGGTGATCGCGGCGGCGAACGGGGCTTTGACCGTGGCGACCGCGGTGGCCGTTTCGAGCCCCGCGAAGACCGTGGCCCGCGTCTGGGCGATGCCGCCTTCCGCGCCCAGCGCGAAGCCCGCGAGCGTGCCGAGCTGGCACTGCGCAAGCTGGCCGCGCAGGCCCACGGCGAAACGCTGACGCAGCTGCTGTCGGCCTGGAAAGACCGCCAGGCCGAGGCCCTGCCTTCGGCGCAGGAACTGGGCAAGGGCGTTGGGGCGGCGACCCGTCAGGCCTGGGTGCAGGCGCTGGGGCAGCCCGCGCAGGCCGCAGCCGGGCAGTCCCTGCTGCGTCTGGAAATGGCCGCCGAAGTGCCGACCCCGGCCGAACATCTGGCCGAGCGCCGTGCCCTGCAGCTGCAGCTGCTCACGCGCCGCAACGAAGCCGGTCCGGCCGAAACCTGGGGCCAGGACGTGGCCCAGGTGTTGGCCACTGCGCACGACGAGGCCACGGCCCGCCGCCTGCAAAACG
>JAGWTL010000145.1 GCA_028869035.1 Burkholderiales bacterium
AGGCAAGGCGCAAAGCACAGACGGGCCCGTAGGCCCGGCGAGCATTTGCAACGCCGCATGGCACAGCGAGGGGCAGACGAGTGCCAGTGAATCTCACGGATTCAGTCTACTAGCTGGCCACGCCGGTCACAGGGAATTGCCGACCGCGCGACAATGCCGACATGAGCAGCCGTCCTCCCCTGCGCATCGGTCTCTCGGCCCGCATCTTCCACCCGGAGCCGGGCGCCAGCGGCCTCAAGACCAAGACCCTGCTGGTCTTCGAGCAGTCGGTGGCCCAGTGGGCCATGACCCGCGACGTGCTGCTGCTCATGGTGCCCTCGGTCGTGCAGGGCGGCGAGCTCATCCGCAGCAACATCCGTTTGCGCGACTATGCGCAGTACCTTGACGGCCTGATCCTGCAGGGTGGCGCCGACGTGAGCCCGCGCGCCTATGGTGAGGAGCCGCTGCGGCCCGAATGGAGCGGCGACCCGGTGCGCGACGCCTACGAGCTGGAGCTGGTGCACGAATTCATGGAGGCGGACAAACCCGTGCTGGGCATCTGCCGTGGCATGCAACTGCTCAACGTAGCCCTGGGCGGCTCGCTTTACCAGGACCTGCGCACGCAGCGGCCCGACACGGCCGACCACGAAAGCGGTCACTACGACCGGCACGCGCACAAGGTGCGTTTCACGGCAGACGGGCTGATGAGCGGCTGGTTCGGCGGCCTGGGGGAGGGGCAGGTCGTGTCCATCCACCACCAGGCGGTCAACCGCCTGGGGCGTGACGTGCTGGTGGAGGCCGAGAGCGAGGATGGTGTGGTCGAGGCCATCCGCTGGAACGGCGACAGCTTTGTGTGCGGCGTGCAGTGGCACCCCGAGTTTCATGGTGCGGGGGGCGAGCTGCTCGATTGCAACCCCTTGCTGGAGGCCTTCCTGGCCGCTGCGCAGAGCCGCCTGCCGGGGCTTTGAGGTCGGCGGCGCTCACCGGCCGCGAATGCTGGGACAATACGGGCCATGAGTGAAGTCCTGTCCCCCGTTGCTGCTGCGCAGCCCCCCAAAGTCGGTTTCGTCAGCCTCGGTTGTCCCAAAGCCCTGACCGATTCCGAGCTGATCCTCACGCAGCTCAGCGCCGAGGGTTACCAGACCTCCAAGACCTTCCAGGGCGCGGACCTGGTGATCGTCAACACCTGCGGTTTCATCGACGACGCCGTCAAGGAGAGCCTCGACACCATCGGCGAGGCCCTGGCCGAGAACGGCAAGGTCATCGTGACCGGCTGTCTGGGCGCCAAGACCGGCGAGGGCGGCGGCAATATGGTGAAGGAAATGCACCCCAGCGTGCTGGCCGTGACCGGTCCGCACGCCACGCAGGAGGTGATGGACGCCGTGCACGCCCACCTGCCCAAACCGCACGACCCCTTCATCGATCTGGTGCCGGGCGCCTTCGGCGAGGCCGGGCTCAAGCTGACGCCGCGCCACTACGCCTACCTGAAGATCAGCGAGGGCTGCAACCACCGTTGCACCTTCTGCATCATCCCCTCCATGCGCGGTGACCTGGTGTCGCGTCCGGTCGGTGATGTGCTCAAGGAGGCCAAGGCCCTGTTCGAAGGCGGCGTGAAGGAGCTGCTGGTGATCAGCCAGGACACCTCGGCCTACGGCGTGGATGTGAAGTACCGCACCGGCTTCTGGGACGGCAAACCCGTCAAGACGCGCTTGCTGGACCTGGTGCAGGCCCTGGGTGAACTGGCCGAGGCGCACGGCGCCTGGGTGCGCCTGCATTACGTTTATCCCTACCCCCATGTGGACGACATCCTGCCCTTGATGGCAGCGGGCAAGGTGCTGCCCTACCTGGACGTGCCTTTTCAGCACAGCCATCCCGATGTGTTGCGGCGCATGAAACGTCCCGCCAGCGGCGAGCGCAATCTGGAGCGCATCCAGCGCTGGCGCGAGATCTGCCCCGAGCTGGTGATACGCAGCACCTTCATCGCCGGCTTCCCCGGCGAGACGGAGGAGGAGTTCGAGCACCTGCTCGGTTTCCTGCGCGAGGCGCAGATCGACCGGGCCGGCTGTTTTGCCTACAGCCCCGTGCAGGGCGCGGCAGCCAACGAGCTGCCGGGCATGCTGCCGGAAGCCTTGCGCGAGGAGCGCCGTGCGCGTTTCATGGCCGTGGCCGAGGAGGTGTCCACTGCGCGCCTGCAGCGCCGGATCGGCGCGACCATGCAGGTGCTGGTCGATTCGGCGCCGGCTCTGGGCCGCAAGGGCGGGGTGGGCCGCAGCTACGCCGACGCGCCGGAGATCGACGGCCTGGTGCAGCTGCTGCCGCCGGAGAAGATCAGCAAGACGCTCAAGGTCGGGGAGTTCACGCGTGCGCGCATCGTCGGCACGCAGGGCCACGATCTGGTGGCGGTGCCGGTTTGATGTTGCACACCCCCAGGCTGCGCGCACTTCGTGTCGCTGCATGCCCGGTGCCTACGCCTGAGGCTCAGGCCCTTCGTCCTGTCCGGGCCTGCACAGGCAGGCCCAGAGCCGCAGGACTCAGCCCCTTGCAGGGGGCAACGCCAGTGGCCCGGCAAAGCCGGTTCCACGGCGTTTCCCGCATGGACAGATTCAGCTCATCTTGTGCGGCAACCAGCGGATCAGAGGCGGGCGCTGCGTTGCGAGGATGGGAAATAAAAAAGCCGCTGAGGTTTCAGCGGCTTGTTGTGGGTCAAACCAGTTTGGTTTTACCGTATATTGGTGGTGCCCAGAAGAGGACTCGAACCTCCACGATGTTACTCGCTAGTACCTGAAACTAGTGCGTCTACCAATTCCGCCATCTGGGCATCTCAGGAAAGGGAGAAGTATATCAGAAATTCAGAGCGCTCCAGCGGCTTGCTGGAAGAAATCGAAGGGACCATCAACGGACACCGTGATGGTCATGGTTTTGTAGTGCGTGATGACGGCGAGCCCGACATCTACCTGCCGCCCAATGAGATGCGCGCGGTGCTGCACAAGGACCGCGTCAAGGCGCGCATCGTGCGCCTGGATCGCAAGGGGCGGCCCGAAGGGCGCGTGGTGGAGATCATGGAGCGCGCGGCGCAGCCCATCATCGGCCGCCTGCTGCAGGAAAGCGGCGTATGGCTCGTCGCTCCCGAGGACAAGCGCTACGGCCAGGACGTGCTGATTCCCAAGGGCGCGACCGGCCAGGCCAAGGCCGGCCAGGTGGTGGTGGTCGAACTGGTCGAGCCGCCGGCACTCTACGGCCAGCCCGTGGGGCGCATCAAGGAAGTGCTGGGCGAGATCGATGACCCGGGCATGGAGATCGAGATCGCGGTGCGCAAGTACAGCGTGCCGCATGAGTTCTCCGAGGCCTGCATCGCGCAGGCGCGCAGCCTGCCCGACAAGGTGCAGGCGCAGGACCACAGGCACCGCGTCGACCTCACCGACGTGCCTCTGGTCACCATCGACGGCGAGGATGCGCGCGATTTCGACGACGCCGTCTATTGCGAGTCCGCCACCCAGGGACGTGGCCGCAACGCTCAGCGCGGCTGGCGCCTGCTGGTGGCGATCGCCGACGTGAGCCACTATGTGGAGACCGGCTCGCCGATCGACGTGGACGCCTACGAGCGCGCCACCAGCGTCTATTTTCCGCGCCGCGTGATTCCCATGCTGCCGGAGAAACTCTCCAACGGCCTGTGCTCGCTGAACCCCGATGTGGACCGTCTGTGCATGGTCTGCGACATGTTTGTCAGCAACGAGGGCGAGGTGACGGCCTACCAGTTCTACCCGGCCATCATGCACAGCCACGCGCGCTTCACCTACACCGAGGTGGCGGCCATTCTGGCCAACACGCGTGGCCCGGAAGCCGCCAAGCGCAAGGACCGAGTCCAGGACCTGCTCAACCTGCACGATGTCTACCGCGCCCTGCTGGCGGCGCGCGCCAAGCGTGGCGCCGTGGACTTCGAGACCACCGAGACGCAGATCATCTGCGACGAAAGCGGGCGCATCGAGAAGATCGTGCCGCGCACGCGCAACGACGCGCACCGCCTGATCGAGGAAGCCATGCTGGCGGCCAACGTCTGCAGCGCCGATTTCATCGGCCAGAGCAAGCACGCCGGCCTGTTCCGTGTGCACGAAGGGCCGACGCCCGAGAAGAACGAGCTGCTGCGCAACTACCTCAAGGCGACCGGCGTGGGCATGACCATCAGCGAGGATCCCTCGCCGGCGGAGTTTCAGGCGATTGCCATCGCCACCAAGGAGCGGCCCGACGCCCAGCAGATCCACTCCATGTTGCTGCGCTCCATGCAGCAGGCCATCTACACGCCACACAACAGCGGCCACTTCGGCCTGGCCTTCGAGGCCTACACCCACTTCACCAGCCCGATCCGGCGTTACCCGGACCTGCTGGTGCACCGCGTGATCAAGGCCATCCTTGGCAAGACGCGTTACCACCTGCCGGCCCTGCCGACCCCGGGCGAGGCGCATGCCAAGCTCTCGAAGCGGATCGAGAAGAGCGAAGCCGCGAAGATGAAGGTCTCGGGTGAGAAGCCGAAAAAAATCAGCGCCGAACTCATGGCCTGGCAGGCTGCGGGCCTGCACTGCAGCGCCAACGAGCGCCGCGCCGACGAGGCCAGCCGCGACGTGGAAGCCTGGCTCAAGTGCAAGTACATGCGCGAGCACCTGGGCGAGGAATTCGGCGGCGTGGTCACGGCGGCCACCAGCTTCGGCTTGTTCGTCACGCTCGACGCCATGTATGTGGAGGGTCTGATCCACATCACCGAACTCGGCGGCGAGTACTTCCGCTTCGACGAGGCGCGCCAGGAACTGCGTGGCGAGCGCACCGGCATCCGCTACGCCATCGGCACGCGGGTGCGCGTGCAGGTCAGCCGCGTGGACCTGGACGGCCGGCGTATCGACTTCCGCCTGGTGCGTGAAGGCGAGGAACTCATCAACCGTGCGCTGCGCGACAAGGGCCTGCCGCACGAGGAGGCCGGGGAGACTGCCGGTGCGCCGCGCAAGGCTTCGCTCAAGCGCGCGGCCCGCAGCAAGAAGGCCAGCGAAGCGAGCAAGCGCGCCTTGCCTTCGCCCATCCAGGCCCTCAAGGCTTCGGTCAAGGCGGCGGCCAAGAAGGTCGCGGACAAGGCCCGGGGCAAGGGGCGCAAGACGCGCCGTTGATTTTTCGAGACCAGGAGACCGAGCCGGGATAAATGCGGTGACGAAGTCGGCCATCGTGACCGGCGCGGGCACGGGTATAGGCAAGGCGGTGGCGCAGGAAAGCGGCGCCGCAGCGCGTGCGCTGGTGCTGCCGACCGATGTGGCCCAGGTCGCATCGGTCGGTGCGCTGTTTGACGCCGCCGTGCAGGCCTGGGGCCGGGTGGACCTGCTGTTCAACAGCGCCGGCGTCAATGCGCCGGGTGTTTCATTGGAAGACCTGACGCTGGAGCAGTGGAAAAACGTGGTGGACATCAACCTCACGGGCATGTTCCTCTGCATCCGGCAGGCCTTCCGCGTCATGAAGGCGCAGAGCCCGCGTGGGGGACGCATCATCAACAATGGTTCGATCTCGGCGCACGCACCGCGGCCCGATTCGATCGCCTACACGGCGACCAAGCATGGCGTGCTGGGGCTGACCAAGACGGCCTCGCTCGACGGGCGCAAGCACGACATCGTGGTGGGTCAGATCGACATCGGCAATGCCGCGACCGAGCTGGCCGCGCGCATGGCCAAGGGGGTGCCGCAGGCCAGCGGCGAGATCGCCGTCGAGCCCCTGATGGACGTGGCCATCGTCGGCCAGTCGGTGCTCTACATGGCCAATCTGCCGCTGGAGACCAATGTGCTGTTCCGCACGGTGATGGCGAGCAAGATGCCCTTCGTCGGGCGCGGCTGAAGCTTCAACCGACCAAGGCTCGGGCCAAGGTACCGGCCGTCAGTGGCTGGGTCTGAGGCCAGGCATCGGCAGCCTGGCCGTGCAGCCAGACGGCAGCGCAAGCGGCATCAAACGCGCTTTCGCCGCGCGCCAGGCGCGCACCGATCAGGCCGGCCAGCACGTCGCCGGTGCCGGCTGTTGCCAGGCGTGCATTGCCCGTGGGGTTGATGACGGGCGTTTCCCCAGGCGCGCATACCACCGTGCCGGATCCCTTCAACACCACCGTGCAAACGAACTGCCGTGCCAGCTCTTGCGCAGCAGCCAGCCGGTCCTGCTGGACTTCAGTCGTCGTGCGACCCAGCAGGCGGGCCGCTTCCAGTGGATGAGGCGTCAGCACGGTCTGGCGTCGGCGGGCCGCGCGGGCGCGCAGCAGGGTGGCCAGCTGGCTGTCCCGGGCAACGGTGTTGAGCGCGTCGGCGTCCAGTACCAGCCGGGGCGTCGCAGATAGCAGGCGCGGCAGCTGCGCAGCGATGGCGCTGCCACCCCCGCAGCCGGCCACCACGGTCAGTTCGGCCGGGTCCAGGGCCTCGGGACTGCGGAACATCAGTTCGGGCTGCGTCGGGTCCAGGTTCAAGCCGCTGCCATCGAGCTGTGCCACGTAGACACGGCCCGCGCCATGGTGCAGTGCTGCGCTGGCAGCCAGCAGAGCGGCACCGCTCATGCCGGGCGCGCCGCCCACGATGGCCAGGTCGCCATAACTTCCTTTGTGCGTGGCGTGTGGCCGGGTCGTGGCTTGCGGAGCACAGCCCAGTCGGGCCTGTGCCGGCGTGCTGGCCGCATCGGCGCCGAGGCTGTCGAGCCAGACCTGACCGGCCTGGTCACGTCCCTGCGCCGTGCAGAGCCCGGGCTTGAGCGTCAGCAGGCTCAGCGTGTGGCTGGCGCGCACGCAGGGGCCGGTGGTGGCCCCGGTGTCGGCGTTCAGGCCCGAGGGCAGGTCCACGGCCAGCACGGGCACCTTCAGCGCATTGATGTGGGTGATCCAGCCGGCCATGCGGCCCGCCACCGGACGGCTTGCGCCGGTGCCGAGCAGGGCGTCGATGCAGGTCTCGCAGTCTGCAGGCGGTGCGTCCACAAAACGCAGGCCGGCGGCCACGGCCCGCGCGTGCGAGGCGCGGGCATCGGCGGGGGCGCTCTCGGCCGTCCCCAGCCAGCTGACCAGGGCAATCTTGCCCCATGACTGCAGGTGCAGGGCGGCTTCCAGGCCGTCGCCGCCGTTGTTGCCGGGACCGCAGGCGATCCAGAA
>JAGWTL010000146.1 GCA_028869035.1 Burkholderiales bacterium
ATCACCTCCAGGTAACGGCCGTCCTCGTCCAGCACCAGCAGCAGGTCGGGTGAAGCCCGGATGATCGCGCGGCGCAGGGCTTCGCTGCGCGTCAGTGCCTCTTTGGAGCGGCGCTGCATCTGCAGGTCGTTGAGCAGCAGGGCCAGCAGGGCCGTGCTCGGGGCCAGTACGAAGAGGTAGGGGACGGCCACCGTGTCCAGCAGTTTTTGCAGATGCTGCAACGGCAGCAGCAGGAACCAGCCCAGGCAGGCGATGTGCAGCAGCAGTCCGAACATCATGAAATCAAGCAGCTTGGGCTGGGCCCAGCCCCGGTGCAGCGCGCGTCGCATGGCCAGGCCGAAGAGCACGGAGGTGGCGATGACGGCCACACCCACGGGGGCGCCGGCGCCACCCAGCCACAGTCGGTAAGCAGCGGCCATGAGGCCGGCGATCATGGCGGCGGGCAGGCCGGCAAAGATGCCGGTCACGCCGAGGATGACCGAGCGCCCGTCGAAAATCACCCCGGGCGCCAGATTGGCAGGGTGCATCATGCCGAAGATGCTGATGGCCCCGAAAATCAGGCCGGCGGCCAGACCGGCGGCCAGATGGCGGCTGCCCCAGATGCGCACATTGAACTCGTAAAGTGCCGACAGAGCAAGCAGGAGCGCTGTGCTGTAGATGAGGTCCAGCGTCATGGGGCGGGTGGTTCCCTGGTCTGATGGCCGGAGGCGGGTCCGGGTGGTGGCTGGGGAGGGCTTGCGCCATCATATAGTCAAGAGCGGCTCGAAATGGTGCACAGGACGGGGCGGGGTGCTGCAGCTCCTGGCCCGTTTCGTGAAGTCTTACCATTGCGGCATGAAAATGACTTACATCTTCGCCGCCATTCTTGCCTGCAGCGTCATCGGCGCGCTGGTCCCCACGCGCATGGTCAAGACCCTGCTGCTGCTGCTGTCCGGCGCGCTGGCCGCCTACGGCCTGTACCGGCTGCTGGGCTGAAGCGCCTCAGGCGCTTTCCATCGCAAACGCATCCATGGCCAGCATGCTGTACATGACCTCGCGGCTGAGGTAGTCGGGCCGCGCGCCATCGGCGGCCGCGCCCAGCGCGAAGAACAGCGGCAGGAAATGGTCCTCCGTCGGGTGCGCGCGTTGGGCGTGCGGGGCCTGGCGGCGGTAGTCCAGCAGGGCGGCTGTGTCACCCTGCGTGATCCTCTCTTCCACCCAGCGGCTGAACTCGATGACGTAGGGTGCGGGCTCACGCTCGCCGCCGAAGAATTCGCTGAGGTTGTGCGTCATGCTGCCCGTGCCCATGAGCAGCACATTGCGCTCGCGCAGGGGGCGCAGCGCGCGGCCCAGCGCGTAGACCTGGGCCGGGCCCCAGCCGGCGGGCAGCGCCACCTGCAGCACGGGCACGTCGGCTTCGGGGTACATGTGCAGCAGCGGCACCCAGGTGCCGTGGTCGAAGGGGCGGCGCTGGTCCAGGCCGGCCTCGATGCCGGCCGCCTGCAGCAGCGCCACCACCTCCTGCGCCAGCGCGGGCTGGCCCGGTGCGGGGTATTGCAGCTGGTAGAGCTCGGGCGGAAAACCGCCGAAGTCATGCCAGGTCTGCGGCGCGGGCGTGCCCATCACCATGGGCGCGCGCGCCATCCAGTGCGGCGACATCACCACGATGGCGCTGGGCTTGCCATGCGCCTGCGCCCAGGCGCGCAGGGCCGGGCCGGTGCTGCCGGCATCCACGGCGAACAGGGGTGCGCCGTGCGAGACAAAAAGGCTGGGCAGGGTGTTCATGCGGGCTCCTCTCCGGGTTGTATCCATAGGCGGGCCGGGATGTGGCTCTGCAGTTTCTCCACGGCCAGCGCCACCAGATCGGGGTGCAGCTCGTGGCCGATGAAGGGCAGCACATCGGCGGTGAAGTCCACGCCCAGCGATTTCAGGCGCATGGCGCCTTCGATGGCGTGGCTGTAGGGCATGACCGTGTCGGCCTTGCCGTGCAGCAGGTGGATGGTGCTGCCTTCGTGCAGCGGCTCCTCGGGCAGGCGCGCGAAACGCCCGCTCAGTGCCAGCACACGCGCCGCCACCGGCTCGGCTTGCAGCGCGGAGGCCAGGGCCATGATGGCGCCCTGCGAGAAGCCCACCAGCGCGGTTCCCGCGGCGTCCACGCCGGCGCGCTCCTGCCAGTGGCGCACGGCAAATTCAAAGGCGGGCAGGGCCGCGTCCACGCGCGTCGGGCGGTTCTCTTCCGTCACACCGGTCACGGAAAACCATTGCCGGCTACCGGGGGCGAGTTCGCTGGGGTAGGGCGCGTCCACCGCGACCACCATGGCCTGCGGGAAGGCCTGGACATAGGCCAGTCCCAGCCCGGTCAGGGACTGCGCGTTCGAGCCCACGCCGTGGAAGAGCAGGATGAGCTGCGCTGCCTTGCTGGGCTGCTGGAGGATGAGGGCTTGGGGCTGGTTCATGTGCTTCCTGTCTGCGCCGCTGGGTGCGGCACTGGATCCACTGTATTGATTTCCAATCATTTGATAAATACCGCTTTGATTGACTTATTGATCAATGAAATGAAACAATAAAGGCCAAAATCAGCCAAGTAAGTGACATGGACCAGTTCAAGGAGATCGAAGCCTTCGTGGCGGTGGCCCAGTTGGGCAGCTTCGTGAAGGCGGCCGACCGGCTGGGCATTTCCAAGGCCATGGTCTCGCGCAACGTCAGCGAACTGGAGGCGCGTCTGGGCGTGCGGCTGATGCAGCGCACCACGCGCCGGCTTGCGCTGAGCGACGCGGGGGCCGACTACCTGCAGCGCTGCGTGCAGATCCTGGGCGAGCTGCACGACGCCAATGCCGCCGTCAGCGCCTCGGCCGTGCAGGCCCAGGGCCTGCTCAAGATCAGCGCGCCGCTGACCTTCGGCATCCGCCATCTGGCGCCGCTGTGGGGCGAGTTCCTGCGCATCCACCCGCGCGTGGAGCTGGAGGTGAACCTCAACGACCGCGTGGTGGACCTGATCGAGGAGGGCTACGACCTGGCGGTGCGCATCGGCCAGCTGGGCAGTTCCTCGCTGATCGCGCGGCGCATCGCCGGCACGCGCCTGGTGCTGTGCGCCTCGCCGCGTTATCTGCAGCAGGCCGCGCCGATCCAGGCGCTGGACGACATCGCCGACCACGCTGTGATCAGCTACACCTACCTGGCCACGGGTGAGCACTGGCATTTCACGGGGCCGGGCGGCGCACGCAGCATCGAGGTGCATCCGCGCCTGCGCAGCAACAGCGGCGACACCTGCCGCGCCGCGGCCCTGGCGGACCAGGGCATCGTGTTCCAGCCCGGCTTTCTGGTGGGCGAGGACCTGAAGGCCGGGCGTCTGGTGGAAATCCTGCCGCGGTACACGGGGCCGGAGATCGACATCAGCGTGGTCTATCCCAGCCGGCACCACCTGTCGCACAAGGTGCGTGCCATGGTGGAATTTTTGAGCGCAGCTTTCGCGCAGGTCGGGAGGGTCTGATACCGACTTGCGTTCATTCAACAAGAACCGCTCGGGCTGAGCCTGTCGAAGCCCCTGCAGCCCTTCGACAGGCTCAGGGCGGACGGGGCTACCTTTGAACGCGAAGTCGTTGAGGCGTCGCTCCTACATCGCCCAGATGCGCGGCGGCACAGCGTCCAGCTGCCAGAGCTGCCGGCGCCAGGCGGCGCGCAGGCGCTTGAGCAGCTCCATGGCGGGCTCCACCAGCGGGGCCAGCACGCGCGCCACCAGCACCTGCGGGTGCGGGCTGGTGGCGCCGGCCGTGGCGCGCAGGGCGTGCGCGTCGATCAGCTCACGCACCACCTCGAGCGCGGCTTCGCGCCGGTCCCGTGGGATGGCCTCGCCGGCCACGAAAAACAGCGTGGCCAGGCAACGCTGGCCGGCCAGGCCCAGCGGGCCGTCCATCAGGCGTGCATCGTGGGCGGCGATGCAGCCCTGCTCCAGCCAGACGCCGGGCACTTCAAGGTGCTGGGCAAACGAGCCTTCGGTGAAGGGCTGGTTCGCTGCGGGCAGGCCCAGGGCTGTCACGTCCCAGCCCATGAGTTCGGCGCCCGGGGCCAGTTCGAACACGGCCTTGTTCTCGGCGCGGCACTGCCTGTAGGCCAGGGCCTCCAGCGGCAGCCACTCCAGGCGCGCGCCGGCCTCGATGCGCGCGTGCACCCACTGACGTGCGACTTCACCACTGCTGCGGTAAAAGCGCGTGGCGCCGGGTGTGGTGACCAGACCGTGCGCGCCGGGGCCGACGGTCAGCCTGATGTCCAGCGTATCGCCGCCGACCAGGCCGCCGGGCGGATGCACCAGCACGTTGTGGCAGATGCCGTCGCCTTCGGGGTAGAGGCTCTGCAGGATGCGCAGCGGGCCTTCATGGCGGTAATGCGCCAGGCTGCGGGTGTCGTCGCGGATGTAATCGAGTTGCAGCGAGGCGTGCCAGGTCATGCGGCAAGTCTACCTTTGCAAAGGGGCAGGCCCGGGTGACCGACAATGTGGCCTTCTCTGAAATTCGAAACCCATGACGACCAGCCCTTCCCTGTCTACCGAACTCCCGACCGAAACGCAGGCGGCCCCTGTGGATGCGCCTGCCGCCAAACCCGAGGGCAAGGCCAAGCTGGCCGAGCGCAAGCAGTCGGCGCTGCCCGTGCTGGAAAAGCTCTATACCTACTACCCCCACCTTTTCGGGGCCGAGTTCCTGCCGCTCAAGCGCGGCATCTTCCAGGACCTGCTGGCCCGGCACCCGGACGTGTTCCAGCGCGACAGCCTCAAGGCCGCACTGGCTGTGCATGCGCGCTCCACGCGCTACCTGCAATGCGTGGCAGCGGGCAAGGCCCGGCATGACCTGGACGGCGCGATCGTGGAAGAGGTGGCGCCCGAGCATCTCTTTCAGGCCGTGGTGGAACTGCACCGCCGCCGCCAGGCCCGTACCCAGGACGATCTGCTGCCGAAACTGCGGGCCCAGCTGTCCGTCGCCTTCGAGGCCTCGGGCCTGAGCCGCCAGGACTATCTGGAGCGCGTGCAGCCCCAGGACGACAAGATCGCCGCCCTGCTGGACGAAGCGATGAATGAAAGCACGCAGAAGATCGCGCGCCAGGAGGCGCTGTTCAAGGCCTTCGAGGCCAGCGGCAAGAGCGCGCGCGAGTTCGCCGACATGTATGGCGTGCACGAGCGCGACGTCATCAAGGCGGGGTTGGCCCACAAACGCCGCGCGCAGACCGGCGCAGCCGCGACCTGAAACCGGACGGGTCGCCCGTGTCCGCGCCGCCCCCCGCCCAGCCGCGCAACCCGCTGCACGGCCTGACGCTGGAGGCCATCGTCACGGCGCTGGTGGCGCACTACGGCTGGCCCGGTCTGGCCGAGCGTATCCCGGTGCGCTGTTTCAGCGTGGACCCCAGCATCAGCTCCAGCCTCAAGTTCCTGCGCAAGACACCTTGGGCGCGCGAGAAGGTCGAGGGCTTGTACCTCTACATGCTGCGCGAGCAGCGGCGCGCTGCAGGGTAGGCCTGAAAGGGCGCATGCTGCCGCGCCTGCATACTTCGTTGTCGCTGCCGTAACGAAAGCAACAAAGTATTTTTTTGCTTTTGACCGGCGCGTTGCCGACCTAAGCTGGTGCCCTGTTTCCAATGACGGGCGATGCTTATGAACATGTTCAGCGCGCATGTACGACGCAACAGCTGCTTCAAGAGGGTGGTCAACGGACGCGTCGGGGCCCCGTGATGCCCGTTTCAAACCTGGTCCTGCCTCCACAGTTCCTGGCTGTCCTGGCCTTGCCCGAGGATCAGCGCTACCTGCACTTCCTGCGCAAGGCAGCAAACTCCGAACGCATATGGAGCCTGCTGGATCCGCACGGCTGGGCAACGCTGACCGATCCGCTGGGCCAGGTGGGCTTGCCTGTCTGGCCGCACCCGGCGTTTGCCGCAGCCTGCGCCTGCGGTGACTGGGAGGGTTATGGGCCGGCCTGCATCGAGGTGCCGGTCTTCCTGGACCGCTGGCTGCCCGACATGGGCGAGCTGGGGGTGCGGGTGGACGTGTTCCCCACCACGGGGCGTCGCGGCTTCATGGTGTCGGCCTTGCAGCTGGAACTGCAGTTGCGCAAGCAGCTGGCACTGACCGCCGTCATTTCATCCACGCCGGCCAGCCTGTGACCGGCCCAACTTCAGGATCTGCATGAGCAACGACAAATTCGTAGTCACCAGCCAGAAAGTGTTTGCCCGCGCGTTCACGCTGCTGTTCTTCGCGATCTCCGCGACCATCATCCTCACCACGCTGGTGGCGGCGGTGGGGCATGTGCTCAACGGCGACGAGGCCACCCAGATCATCGTGAAGATCGTGAACGCCAGCGTGATCTCGATGGCCGTGTTCGAGGTGGCCTTGGTGATCAGCAAGGAATACGGTGCCGAGGCCGGTCATGACGTGGTCGTCATGTTGCGGCGCACGCTGCCGCGGTTCATCGGCACGGTCTGCGTAGCGCTGGCACTGGAAGGCTTGATGATGGTCATCAAGTACAGCCAACTCGATCTCGCGGGCAATCTTTACTACCCGGTGGCCATCATCGTGAGCTCGGCCCTGCTGCTCATGGCCCTGGGCGTCTTCCTGCGCCTGGCGCCGCAGCGGGGCTCGGATACCGATTCGGCAGCCCACTGCTGCTGAAGGCCTGCGAGACCTTCAGCAGAGTCTCAGGGCCGCGCCAGCGCCGTAAGCTGGCGCACGTCGCTGATGCTGCCCAGCTTCCAGCAGGCCGCGATCAGGTCGGCCGTCTTGCCTTTGCCGATCACTGGGTCCGACAGGTCGTGGAACTTGGTTTCGAGCATGGTGTCGGTCATGGGGTTTTCCAGCGAACCGATCGCGTGCTTCACGAAGACGTGCACGCGGCGGCCGTCCTTGAGCACGGCGGTCACATCGGCGCTGGCCTCGTCGATGCTGTCGTCCACCACGGCCACCACCTTGCGACGCAGTGCCACCATGTCGGGGCGGTTGACGATGTCGTCGGCGTACTGGTCCTCGCCGGCCTTGCCGAAGATCAGGCCGCAGGCGCAGCCGTGGTAGACGCTGAACTTGCCCTGCAGGCCGTCGGCCGGTTCCTTCTTGCCCGTGAGCTCGAGCACCAGCGAGTGCACCTTGAGCTCGATGCGCTCCAC
>JAGWTL010000147.1 GCA_028869035.1 Burkholderiales bacterium
GCCTACACGGCGGTGCAAAGCGGCGTCACCTTCCACTACGTCGAAGGTCGCAACTTCAACTACAAGGCCTACCGCCAGGGTGTGCTGGGCGAGGTTTTTCGGCGCTACTACAACATCCCCGCATGGTTGCCGATGACGGGCTGTCCTTACTGCGTGCGCTATTGCGGACAGGTCTCATGTCCGAAACCCTGAGCGCAGCGCAGCGCCCGGTGGTCGCGGCTTTCGACTTCGACGGCACGCTAACGCAAGGCGACACCCTGCTGCCCTTTTTGCGCCGCCTGCTGGGCTGGCCCCGCTTGCTCTGGGTGCTGTTCGTCTGCGGCCCCTGGCTGGCCGCCTATGCCCTGCGCCTCACCAGCAACCACCGCGCGAAGGCCCGCCTGTTGCGGGCCAGTCTGGCGGGCCGCACGCCCGGCGAGGTGCAACGCTGCGCCCGTGCCTTCGTCCAAGATGAACTGCCGCTGCGGTGGCGGCCCTGGGCCCTGCAGCAGCTGGTGCAACACCAGCAGCGGGGCCACCACTGTCTCATCGTCAGCGCCTCCACCAGTCTCTACATGCATCTCGTCGGCGAAAGCCTGGGCGTGGATGCCGTGCTGTGCACGGAGATGGAAGTGACCCACGGCCATTACACCGGCCGCATGCTCACGGCCAACTGCCACGGGGAAGAAAAGGTACGCCGGCTGCAGGCCTGGTTGTCCGTGAAGTACGACGCGGATGCCATGCCCCTGCTGCATGCCTATGGCGACACCTCGGGAGACAAGCCCATGCTGAGTCTGGCGCAGCATGCCTGGTACCGCCAAAAACCCTGGTTGCCTTGAAGTCATAAAACTGAAGGCCCCGGGTATCGAGGGTGTTCCAACCAGCGCCACGGCAGCAACTGGGCGGCTCTGACCATCCTTTCGCGCGGCAACCGCTTCGTTCAGTAGACCTGCTGCCATCCGGCTTGAGCAGGCTTGGACCGCATCAGACCTGCTTCAGTCTCTTCTTCTTCTATAATCGACATGTGCAAGCATTGATGAATTTCCAGACGCTCACCCGGGGTGTGATGGCGGTCCTGATCGGACTGCTGGCCTTGGGTCCGTTCCTGCATGGTCATTTAGGAGCGTCCCACATCTCCGGCTTTCACGTCGACGGGCTGCATGCCTTCAGCCATCCCGCTGAGACTGACCTCTCGCACAGCCTGAGCGCCGCAAATGACGAATCACCCGCGCTCGGTGTAACCACCTCCCTGCCCAAATCCGATGATGACGGTGGCCTGCTTGTGCACGCTGCCCTGCTGTCGGCCGTGCTGCTTTGCCTGCTCTCATGCCTGTGCCTCCTGCGGATCCGGCCTTCGGCCGCCAGTCCGCAAACCGTCCACGCTTACCGTAATGGCTGGCCGCCTCCGGCCCTCGCGCCCCCCGCCCTGACCGCCTGATCCCAGGCGGCTTTGCCCAGCCCAGCCCACCGCCATGCCGCGGTGGTCTTCCATATTTTGATCCCAGGAGGCGGTCATGCCCCGACTGCTCATTGCTTTGTTCATCACGGCCGGCGCCAGCCTTGCGGCCGCCCAGACCCAACCCGCGCTCAAGGAACTGCCGCTTGACGCCCGCCAGCAGGCCGCGCTCGGCGTCCGCACCGTCGCGGTCCGGCCCGCCGCCACCGGGCTGCTGCTGGCTTCGGCCACCGTCACCGTGCCGCCGGGGCAGGACATCACCGTAACGGCCCCATTTGCCGGCGTGATCACGCGCATCGATGTCGGCCTGGGCGACACCGTGCGCACGGGTACGGTTCTCATCACCATCAGCAGCCCCATGCTTGCCGATGCCCGGCGCCAGGCCAGGGAGGCCCAGCTCGAGGCCCTGAACGCACAAGCAGCCTTGCAGCGCGACCAGGCCATGTACGACGAAGGCCTGATCCCTGCGGCCCGGCTGCAGCTCAGCCAGAACCGCTACCGCGCCGCCGACGCAGCCCGGCAGGCCCAGGAGGCCATGCTGCGTTCCACCGGCCAGCCAGGCGAGGCCAGCAACGGTGACTACGCCAGCGGCACGGTGCGGGCGCCACGCCAGGGCAGCGTGATCGAGGCCCTCGCCGGCGTGGGACAGCGCGTGGAAGCGGGCGCTGTGCTGTTCAGGATTGCCGACCTGCGGCAGTTGCAGCTTGACATCGTGCTCTCCGGCGACAAAGCGGGCCTGCTGCGCATGGGCGACAGCGTCACCGTGCCTGCGCGTGAAGCCCGCGCCACCCTCATCGGCGTCAGCCGCGCCCTGGACGCCTCGCACCAGGCCCGTGCGCGGGCCCGTGTGACCACACCTGGGCGCCTGCAGGTTGCCGAAGTCCTGCCCGTCCAGATCCACCCCACCCGTGACAAGACCACCCCACCCGCCTGGCTGCTGCCCGCGCGCGCCGTCGTTTTCTACCGCGGACAGTCCTGGGTGCTGCTGGCCTCGCCCCAGGGTTTCATGCCGACCCGGGTCCAGGTGCTCTCGGGCAACGACGAACTGGCGGTCGTGGAAGGCGCGCTGGGCCCGGACCGGCAGGTCGCCCACACTGGCATCGCCTCGCTGCGGGCGCTGATGGACAAGGGTGAATGACATGATCGATGCCCTCATACGACTGAGCCTGCGGCACCGCCTGCTGGTGCTGCTGCTGGCCGCCGTCCTCATGGCCGTGGGGCTGCGCGCCTGGATGCAGCTGCCCATCGACGCCTTTCCGGACATCTCCCCCACGCAGGCCAAGATCATCCTCAAGATCCCGGGGATGACGCCCGAGGAAGTGGAACTGCGGGTGGTCAAGCCCGTCGAGCAGGAACTGCTGAGCATCCCGCGCAAGCGCATGGTGCGCTCGGTCTCCAAATACGGCATAGCCGACATCACGCTCGACTTCGATGAGGGCGTGGACATCTACTGGGCGCGCCAGCAGGTCAACGAACGCCTCACCGGCGTGATGGCCGAGCTGCCGCCCGGCGTCAGCGGCGGCCTGGCCCCCATCACCACCCCATTGAGCGAGCTGTACATGTTCACCGTGGAAGGCGAAGGCTACAGCCTGGCCGAGCGCCGCCGCGTGCTGGACTGGGTGCTACGCCCCGAGTTGCGCACCATTGCCGGCGTGGCCGAGGTCAACTCGCTGGGCGGCGAAGTCCAGACCTACGAAGTGGTGCCCGACACGGCCCGCATCGCGGCGCTGGGCCTGTCGATCGCAGATCTCAGAGGAGCGCTGGGCAGCAACAACAGCAACGACGGTGCTGGCCGGCTGAGAACCGGCGAAGAATCCCTCGTCGTGCGTGTCGAAGGTGCGATCCGCAGCCTGGATGACCTGCGGACCATCCGGCTGCCGCTGCCCAACCGCCAACAGCCGGTGTTGCTGGAAGATGTCGCCACCGTGCGCCTGGGCGCTCTCACGCGCTACGGCGCCGTCACGCAGGACGGGCGTGGCGAAGCCGTGCAGGGCCTGGTGCTGGGCTTGCGCGGTGCGGATGCACGCCAGCTGGTCGATGCCGTCGCCCTGAAACTGGACGAGATGAAAACGCGGCTGCCAGACGGCATGGGCATCCGTACTTTCTATAACCGTGGTGAACTGGTCACGCGGGCGGCCGACACCGTGATCAAAGCCCTGGCCGAAGCGGCGGTGCTGGTCTGCGTCGTGCTCTACCTCTTCCTGGGCGGGCTGCGTGCGGCGCTGGTCGTCGCCCTGTCCTTGCCGCTGACCCTGCTGACCACCTTCCAGCTCATGCAATTCGCCGGGCTCACGGCCAACCTCATGAGCCTGGGCGGCCTGGCCATCGCCCTGGGCATGCTGGTCGACGCCTCCGTCGTGGTGGTCGAGAACATCGAGAGCTCGCCCGGCGCGAACGGTGAAGACAGCCGCGAACGCGTGCTGCACGCCGTACAGCAGGTCGTCAGGCCGGTGGTGGCGGGTGTGCTCATCATTGGCGTGGTCTTCCTGCCCCTGCTGACCCTCGAGGGGCTGGAAGGCAAGCTGTTCAGCCCGGTCGCGCTGACCATCGTGATGGCCCTGGCCGCTTCGCTGCTCATGGCCCTCACCGTCATCCCGGCGCTGGCCTCCCTCGTGCTGCGCCCCGAGGCGGTGCACGAGTCTGCCCTCATGCGGCGCCTGTCCGCGGGCTACGTGCGCCTGCGCGACAGCGCCTGGCGGCACCCGCGCTGGCTGGCCGGCATGGCGCTGGGCTCCCTGCTGCTGGCCACGGTGCTCTATGGCCTGGTCGGCAAAACCTTCATGCCCACGCTGGACGAAGGGGATGTCCTGGTCCAGCTGCAAAAGGTACCAACCATCTCTTTGGAAGCCTCAATCGAACTCGACATCCGCGTGCAGCAGGCCATCTTGGAGCGCGTGCCCGAAGTGAAGTCCATCGTGGCCCGCACGGGCTCGGACGAACTGGGCCTGGACCCCATGGGCCTGAACGAGACCGACACCTTCCTCGTACTGCGGCCCAAGAGCGAATGGCGCGGCAGCAAGGAGGACATCATCCAAGCCCTGCGCGAAGTGCTCGACGGTTTCCCTGGCCTGGTCTACGGCTTCACCCAGCCCATCGAGATGCGGGTCTCCGAGATGCTGACCGGCACGCGCGGCGACGTGGCCATCAAGCTCTTCGGTAACAACCTGGACGAGCTGGCGGCCAACGCGCAGAAGGTCGCACAGGCTGTGCGCCTCGTCAAAGGCGCAGCCGAAGTCATCGCCCCGCGCGGAGAAGGCATGCAGTACCTGACCGTGGCGCTGGACCGGCATGCCATCGGCCAGGCGGGCCTGAGCGTGGAAAGCGTACAGCAGGCACTCAAGCAGCAAATCGAGGGCGAGACCACCGGCCTGGTCAACGAGAACGGCGTGCGCGTGCCGCTGGTGCTGCGCGGCGGCGAGGCCGTGCGCAACAGCCCCGAGGCCCTGCGCAACCAGCCGCTGCTCGGCGCCGACGGCCGCGGCTGGCGGCTGGGCGCACTGGCCGACATCCGGCAGGTTGACGGCCCCATCCGGGTCGACCATGAGCTGGGCCGGCGTCTGGCCACCATCCAGGTCTCGGTCGAGGGGCGCGACCTCAGCGGCTTCGTGCAGGACGCGCAGCAGGCCGTGGCCAGGCTGGACCTGCCGCGCGGCATCCAGGTCGTCTGGGGCGGCCAGTTCGAGAACCAGCAGCGCGCTGCCGCACGCCTGGGCCTGGTCATCCCCGCAGCCATGGGCATCATTTTCCTGATCCTTACCCTCACCTTCGGCTCGGCGATGCAGGCGACCATCATCTTCCTGAACATCCCGTTCGCGCTGGTGGGCGGCGTGGTGGCGCTGGCGATCTCCGGCGAATACCTGTCCGTGCCCGCCTCGGTCGGTTTCATCGCGCTGCTGGGCATCGCGGTGCTCAACGGCGTGGTCATGGTCACGCACTTCAACGAAAGACGCCAGGGCGGCGAAGCCATGCACGAGGTCGTGCGCCTGGGGGCCGAACGGCGGCTGCGGCCCGTGCTGATGACCGCCATCATCACTGCCCTGGGCATGATCCCGCTGCTCTTCGCCACCGGCCCCGGTTCGGAAATCCAGAAGCCGCTGGCCATCGTGGTCACCGGCGGGCTGGTCAGCTCCACTCTGCTCACCCTGCTGCTGCTGCCCAAGATTTACGAACACCTGGGTGCGCCGGACAGCCTCGCGACACTCATCGCCCGGCTGCGCCGCCAGTTGCCCAGGCACCAGGCCTGAAGGAGGAACCCCGATGAAAAAGCTATCGATATTCCTCACCCTGCAAGGCCTCTGCCTCCTCACCATGGCACAGCCGCAGCCCGGCGACCCGCTGCAGGCGCTGCTGCCACCGGCTCAGCAAGTGCGCACCGTGGTACTGGGCAGCCCGGCTACGCGGGCCGCCCTGGCCCAGCGCGACGGCCAGCTGCGCCGGGCCGACATCACCGAAAGCGGCCCCGCCGAATTCACCGCGCGCCTGAGCCAGCAGAATCGCCAGGTGTCCGATCCGGCGGCGCGTTACTCGGAAACCCTGCTCAGCCTGGAGCGCCCCGTGCGCTGGTGGGGCAAGGCCGGGCTTGATGCCGACCAGGCCGGCGCGAGCCGCACTTCAGCGCGGCTGGCCTATTCCGACGTCATCCACGAGACCAGCCGCGATCTGCTGCAGCTGTGGATCGACGCCCTGCGAACGGACATGCGCCTGGACAACGCCCAGGCCAATCTGGGGCTCGCCCAGGAGCTGGACCGCCTGGCAACCGCACGCCTGCGGCAGGGCGAAATCTCGCAGCTGGATGCCAACCTGGCACAGGCCGAGCTGCAGCGCGCCCAGTCGGCGCTGGACCAGTCACGCGCGGCCCAGTCCGCCGCCGTGGCACGGCTCACCCGCACCTACCCGGGCATCACCCTGGCGCGGGTCCCGCTGCCCGATCCGCTCTGGCTGCAGACCCGGCTGGAGGCGTTACCCGCTCTGCAGGAGCTGCGGCAGCAGTACCTGGAGCGCAACCACCAGCTCAATTTGTGGCGCAGCGAAGCGGCGCGCCTGCGTCTGCTGGCGCAACGCGCCGACCGCGACCAGTGGCCAGACCCGACGCTGGGCGTCTACACCGCCAACGAACGCGCCGGGGCCGAACGCGTCATCGGCGTGTCCATCAGCGTTCCCATCTCGGGCAAGCTGCGCCAGAACAACGCCCTGGCCGCCGCGGCCGACGCCCAAAATGCGGAAGACCGGGTGCATCAGCTGGAACAAAGCCTGGGGGCCGACATCGAGGCGCGTTACAGCAGCCTGCAGCACCTGGCGCGCGCGGCGATCAGCGTCGACACCGCCGCGTTGACCCAGCAACAGGCCGCCGACAAATCACGCAAGGCCTACGCCCTGGGTGAGCACAGCATGACCGAACTCATCCAGAACCGCCGCCTCGCGGCGGAGCAGCTCACCAGCGCCCGGCTGGCGCAGCTGGAAGTCCTGGAAGGCCTGGCCCTGATCGAGCTGGACCTGCACATGATCTGGGATTTCGATGAGTAGGCGGAAAGAGCGCCAAGACCCAAGGCCGCATCGACTGTCCGCGATGCAGCCTGGCGCCATGGCAGCGGCCATGTCAGAGATGCGCGAAGAAGGCCGGGGCGCTTTGCCACCGGTCCTCGCGGCCATCGACATAGGTGATGGCCA
>JAGWTL010000148.1 GCA_028869035.1 Burkholderiales bacterium
CTGGCCGTCGCGGCTGATGCCGCCGTGGCGGATGTTCTTCTCGCGCAGGCTGGTGCGCAGGTCGCCGGCGAAGGACTCGGCCTTCTTGGTCAGCGCCGCCTGCATGTCCACCTGCAGCATGAAGTGCACGCCGCCGCGCAGGTCCAGCCCCAGGTACATGGGCGCCGCCCGCAGCGCGGACAGCCAGGCCGGCGTGCGCGGCAGCAGGTTGAGCGCCACGATGTAGTCGGGATCGGCCGCATCCTTGACCAGCGCGCGCTGGATCGCGTCCTTGGCCTTGAGCTGGGTGTCCGTGGAATCAACCCGCACGCGCAGGGAACCGGCCTCCAGGCCGATCGCTTCTGGCTTGATGCCGGCCTCCTGCAGCGCCGCCTCCACCCGCGACTGCGTGGCAGCGTCCACCTTGAAGACGGCCTTGGCCGCCGAGATCTGGACGGCGGGCGCCTCGCCAAAGAAATTCGGAGCGGTGTAGATCGCCCCGACCAGCAGCGCGATCACGATGATCGCGTACTTCCATACCGGATAACGGTTCATTGTTCGCTCGCGTCAGCGTGGCTGGAGAGTTTCTTACTTCACCGTGCCCTTGGGCAGCACCTGCACCACGGCACTGCGTTGCAGCTGCACTTCCACACCGGAAGCAATTTCCACGCCGACGAAGTTCTCGTTCAGGCTGCTCACACGGCCCAGCAGACCACCGGCCGTCACCACCTCGTCACCCTTGGCCAGGGCTTCGACCATGGCGCGGTGCTCTTTCTGCTTCTTCATCTGGGGACGGATCATGATGAAGTAGAGCACCACGAACATCAGCACGATGGGCAGCATGCTCATCAGCGAGGACTGGATATCACCACCGGCAGCGGCAGCGGGGGCGGGGGCGGTCTGGGCAAAAGCGGAAGATATAAACACGGCTTACTCCACGTCAGGGGTTCAAAAATCGGGACTTGCCCGCGTCGGGAGGCACCCGGCGGGCACCCCGAAACAGGCGGCCGCCCATTGTACGGGGCGGCCGTCGGCCGTTTTCAGGCCCCACCGGCTTGTACGGATAGGCGCCGGATCGTGGAATACCCGGACGTTTGTCAGGCCGCGGCGGCCCGCCAGGCGGCGAGCCGCTCGTCCCACAGCGGCCGGACAGCCGCCAGGTGCCGGGCCTTGACGTGCCCGTAGCCGCGGATCTGCTCGGGCAGGCGCGCGATTTCGACCGCTGCGCCGTGGTTGGCGGCGCTCAGGCCGGCCAGCAGTTCTTCGATGCAGGCGCGGTACTCGGCGATCAGGGCCCGCTCGCCGCGACGCTCTTCGGTTTTGCCAAAAGGATCGAAAGCCGTGCCGCGCAGACCCTTGAGGCGCGCCAGCAGGCGGAAAGCACTGCCCATGGCGGGGCCGAAGGGCCGTTTGACCAGTTCGCCCCTGGCGTTTTTCCTGGCGATCAAGGGCGGCGCCAGATGGTAGTGGAGCTTGTACTCACCCTCGAACATGGCGCCGATGCGTGCCTTGAAAGCCGGGTCACTGTGCAGGCGCGCCACCTCGTACTCGTCCTTGTAGGCCATGAGCTTGAAGAGGTACCGGGCCACCGCCTCGCTCAGGCTGGTCTTGCCCAGCCGGCTCTCGACCGCCTGCACCCGCGCCACGAAGGCCCGGTAAGTCTCGGCATAAGCCGCGTTCTGGTAGCCGCTCAGGAATTCGACCCGCCGCGCCACCAGGCTCTCCACCGTCGCACGCGGCTGGAACTGGAGGGTTTGCGCCGGTGCCAGCAGGGCCAACACACGCGCCCAGTCGTGCGCCGCCTGGCGGCCCCATTCGAAGGCGGCCTTGTTGGCCTCCACCGCCACGGCATTGAGCTCGATGGCGCGCTGGAGCGAAGCCAGGCCCAGCGGGATCCAGCCCTTTTGCCAGGCGTAACCCAGCAGCATGGGGTTGACATAGATCGAGTCGCCCATGAGCCGGGTGGCCACGGCATCGGCGTCGAACAATCCCAGGCCGCCCGCGCCCACGGCCGCGCTGATGTCGGCCACGCAGCGATCCGACGGGTTCTGCCAGTTGGCGTTCTTCACGAAGGCGGCCGTCGGCGCGCTGTGGCTGTTGAGCGCCACGCGTGTGCGCCCTTCGCGCATGCGCAGCGTACTTTCCTTGCTGGCCGTGACGATGGGGTCGCAGCCCAGGATCAGGTCGGCCGCCGCCATGCTCACGCGCGTGGTCCGGATCTCCTCGGCGGTGTCGGCAATCAGCACGTGGCTCCAGGTGGCGCCGCCTTTTTGCGCCAGGCCCGCCGCATCCTGCGTCACGATGCCCTTGCCCTCGATGTGCGCGGCCATGCCCAGCAATTGCCCGATGGTGATGACACCCGTGCCGCCCACGCCCGCCACCACGATGCCATATGCGCCTACTGCGCCTATCTGTGGCAAGACGGGCTCTGGAAGCGCTCCCAGTGAATACGGGGACAAAGCCTGGCCCTTGGCTTTCTTCTTCAGCTGCCCGCCTTCGACCGTCACGAAGCTGGGGCAGAAGCCCTTGAGACAGGAAAAGTCCTGGTTGCAGCTGCTCTGGTTGATGGTGCGCTTGCGGCCGAACTCGGTCTCCAGGGGTTCGACCGAGAGGCAGTTGCTCTGCTCGCCGCAGTCGCCACAGCCTTCACAGACCAGCTCATTGATCACCACACGTTTGGCCGGTGTCACCAGGGTGCCGCGCTTGCGGCGGCGGCGTTTCTCGGTGGCGCAGGTCTGGTCGTAGATGATGACCGCGCAGCCCTTGATTTCGCGGAACTCGCGCTGGATGCGGTCCAGTTCGTCGCGGTGCTCGATGGCGATGCCGGCAGGCAGATCTCGTACGCCCTCGTATTTCGCCGGTTCGTCGGTGACGATGGTGATCTTGCGCGCACCCTCGGCCCGCATGCTCTGCGCGATCTGGATCACGCTGTGGCCCGAGACCGAAAGGTCTCCTTCGGATCCCTGGCGCTCGCCGACAAGCTGGCCGCCCGTCATGGCCACCGCATCGTTGTAGAGGATCTTGTAGGTGATATTGACGCCGGCGACAATGCTCTGGCGCACGGCCAGGAGGCCGCTGTGAAAGTAGGTGCCGTCGCCCAGATTGGCGAACACATGGCCTTCGGTGCTGAAGGGTTGCTGGCCCACCCAGGGCACGCCCTCGCCGCCCATCTGCGTGAAGCCTATGGTGCTGCGGTCCATCCAGGTCGCCATGAAGTGGCAGCCGATGCCGGCCATGGCACGCGAACCCTCGGGCACGCGCGTGCTGGTGTTGTGCGGGCAGCCCGAGCAGAACCAGGGCATGCGCTCGGCGGCCGGACCGCTCAGCAGCAGGGCCTGCATGGCGCGCTCCTTGGCGTCCAGCACCGCCAGCTGCGTATCGACACGTGCGGCGATATCACTGCCGGCGGGCAAAATGCCTTGCTTCTTCAGGCGCCCGGCAATGGCGCGCGCAATCATGGCCGGCGTCAGGTCGGCATTGGCGCGCAACAGCTCGTTGCTGGAGGGATTGGCCTGCGACCATTCGCCGCCGGCGCGATCGCCTTCGTTGAACTTGCCCAGGATGTTGGGGCGCACATCGTCGCGCCAGTTGTAGAGCTCTTCCTTGAGCTGGTACTCGATGAGCTGGCGCTTCTCCTCCACCACCAGGATTTCCTGCAGGCCGGTGGCGAAGTCGCGCGCGCTTTGCGCCTCCAGCGGCCAGACCACCGCCACCTTGTGCAGGCGGATGCCCAGCTGCCGACAGGTGGCGTCGTCCAGTCCCAGGTCCAGCAGGGCCTGGCGTGTGTCGTTGTAGGCCTTGCCGCTGGCGATCAGACCGAACCTGTCGTTCGGGCCCTCGATGACGTTGTGGTTCAGGCGGTTGGCGCGGATGTAGGCCAGGGCGGCGTACCACTTGTGGTGGAACAGGCGATCCTCCTGCTCCAGCGCATGGTCGGGCCAGCGGATGTGCAGGCCGCCCGGCGGCATCTGGAAATCGGTGGGCAGCTGGATCTGCACGCGCTCCGGATCGATCATGGCCGAGGCGCTGGACTCGACGATCTCCTGGATGGTCTTCATGCCGGCCCAGACGCCGGCGTAACGGCTCAGGGCGAAGGCGTGGATACCGAGGTCCAGGATCTCCTGCACCGAGGCCGGAAAGAACACCGGCAGGCCGCAGGCCTTGAAGATGTGGTCGCTCTGGTGCGCGGCCGTGGAGCTCTTGGCCACGTGGTCGTCACCGGCCACGGCGATCACGCCGCCCCAGGGTGTGGTGCCGGCGTTGTTGGCGTGCTTGAAGACGTCGGAGGTCCGGTCCACACCCGGGCCCTTGCCGTACCAGATGCCGAACACGCCGTCGAACCTGTTCGTGCCCGGCGGGGCGAAGCCCAGTTGCTGCGTGCCCCACAGGGCGGTGGCCGCCAGTTCCTCGTTGACGCCGGGCTGGAACACGATGTTCTGCGCCTTCAGGTAGGGCTTGGCCTTCCACAGGGCCTGGTCATAACTGCCCAGGGGCGAACCGCGGTAGCCGCTGATGAACCCCGCCGTGTTCTTGCCGGCCTGCTGATCGCGCAGGCGCTGCAGCATGGGCAGCTTGACCAGGGCCTGCACCCCGCTCATGAAGGCGCGGCCATGGTCCAGCGTGTACTTGTCGTCCAGGGTGACGGTCTCCAGCGCCTGGCGGATGGCTTCGGGCAGGGGGGCGTTCATCGGGGCTGGTCTCCGTAAGGCCTTGTTTGTCGGGCCAGTGTATGCGGGACGGCCGGATAGGTCTTTGCTTTCTTTGCCGCTGAAACGCTGGTTTTTGAAAGGATATTGCGCGAAAATCCAATTAATGGAAACACTCGACAAGTTTGATCTCGCCATCCTGGCCGAATTGCAGGCCGATGCCCGCCTGACCAATGCCGAGCTGGCCAGCCGCGTGGGCCTGTCCCCGGCGCCCTGCTGGCGCCGCGTGCGCTCGCTCGAAACCCAGGGCTATATCAAGGGTTACCACGCCGAGATCGACCGCCACAAGATCGGCCTGGGCGTGCTGGCCTTTGTGCGTCTGGACGCCGAGCGCAACACGGGCGACGCCACGCGTGTGCTGGAGGAAGCCGTGCGCGCCCTGCCCGAGGTGGTGGCCTGCCACTACATCAGCGGCACCGGCACCTTCGAGCTGCAGGTGGTGGCGCAGGACCTGGACAGCTTCTCGCGTTTCGCGCTGCAGCGCCTGATCAACCTGCCCAACGTCAAGGACCTGCACACCAGCTTCTCATTGGGCGAGGTCAAGGCCAGCCCTACACTGCCCCTGGGCCATCTGCAGGCGCCCGCACCCGCGCCGGCACCCTCTGCAGCCAAAGCCCGACGGAGATCCCGATGAAACATCTGCAACAACTCGCCCTGCTCCTGCTGGCCCTGCCCGCGGCGCTGCAGGCCCAGACCGGTGGCGCCCCGCTGTCCCTGCGCAATCTGCTGATCGAGGTACGCCAGGATGACGGCAGCAGCAGCACCCGTGAACGTGTGGCAGCCGACGTGAACGCCCGTGTGCAAGCAGGCCGCGGCGAGGTGGACGTGGCCATCGACGCACGCAGCCGCCAGAG
Source organism: Burkholderiales bacterium (assembly GCA_028869035.1). Lineage (GTDB taxonomy): Bacteria > Pseudomonadota > Gammaproteobacteria > Burkholderiales > Burkholderiaceae_C > Hylemonella. The sequence continues at coordinate 5,540 of JAGWTL010000148.1, forward strand.
CGAACGCAGCGGCAGTGCCCAGCAGCAGGTGCTGGTGCTCAACGGCCGGCCGGCGGCGATCAAGCTGGGCCAGAGTGTGCCGCTGCGCCTGCGTCAGTTCATCGTTCAGGGCGGCGTGCGCCGCAGCGTGCCCGGCACGGTCTGGCTCCAGGCCGGCACCGGCTTCACGGCCACACCGGTCTGGGAAGGCGGGGACTCGGTCTATCTGGAACTGGCCGCGACGCAGGGCCGCCAGCCCCTGGGATCGGGCGCCAGCACTTCCACCACGCTGATGCTGCCCCTGGACGAATGGATGACCGTGGCCGACAGCGAGGACGTGCAGGAACAGCGGCAAGGCGCCGCGAGCCTGGGCGGCGGCGGGCGCGAGACCCGCAGCAGCAGCCAGTCCCTGCGCGTGCAGGTGCGCGTCAGTCTGCGCTGAACCTGCAGGCTATCGGACCGCTTCGCGCGGCCACAGCACCCACAGGCGCAGCGGCTGCTTCAGGCGACCGGCAATCAAGGAGGCCTCGGGCCCCGTGCCCACGAAGTAGTCGGCCCGCACCGCGCCCGTGATGGCGCTGCCCGTGTCCTGCGCCAGCACCAGGCGCTGCAGCTGCAGCTGCGGACCCGCCGAAGCCAGCCAGACCGGCGTGCCGTAGGGAATGCTGCCGGGATCGACGGCGATGGAGCGGCCCGCGGTCAGCGGTACACCCTGAGCGCCGCGCGGGCCCACGGCGGTCTCGCTCTCGGGCAGGGGCTGCTCCTGGAAGAAGGTCACGCGCGGATTGCTCCACAGCATCTCCTGCACCCGGCCCGGGTTCTGCGCCACCCACTGGCGGATCGAAGGCCAGGAGGCGTCGCGTATCTCGCGCCGCTGCTGCAGCCAACCGCCCACGCTGCGGTAAGGCTGGTCGTTGGTGCCGGCGTAGCCGATGCGCACCATGCGCTGGCGACCATCGGGCTCGGTCACGAGCAGGCGCCCCGAACCCTGGATCTGCAGATTGAGCGCGGCCACCGGATCGGCCAGCCAGGCGATCTCGCGGCCCTTGAGCGCGGCCCGGGCTTCGGGCAGGGTGTCGATCTCCTGGCGGCTGTACCAGGGCTTGCGCAGGTACAACTGGGCCGGCAGGCCGTACAGGGGCACGGTGTGGCGGGCCGTGGGCAGGCGCGAGGCCTCGACCACCGGTTCGTAATAACCGGTCAACAGTCCCACAGGCTCGCTCTGGAAAGTCTCGACACGGTAGGGCTGCAGGCGCTCGATCATCCAGTTACGCCGCTCCTCGTCGCCAACCTGGCCCAGGCGCCGCACATCGGCGCACAGGGGCGCCAGCGAGGGCACCGGACGCTCGCAGCTGCGCAGCCAGGCCCCCCAGGCCTCACCCAGGGGGTCGTCACCGAGGCCCGGCAGCTCGGTCCAGGCCACCGGCGTCCAGCGGCTGCGCGCCTGCTGCAGCACGGTGCTGCTGGCGGGCTGGGTGGGAAACGCGATTCTGGACGTCGGCGTGGCCGGCTGTTCCACCGTGATCACGGGCCCGCCGCCCACCGGCGCCGGCTCGGACACCGGGACGCCGCCA
>JAGWTL010000149.1 GCA_028869035.1 Burkholderiales bacterium
GTCTGAATGGAGTTTTCCTTCAGCAGGCGCAGCAGGTACTGGCCATAGCCGTTCTTGGCCAGCGGCTGCGCCAGCTTTTCGAGTTGCTCACTGGTGATCCAGCCGTGACGCCAGGCGATCTCTTCCGGGCAGGCGATCTTCAGGCCCTGGCGGTGCTCCAGGGTGGCGATGAACTGGCTGGCCTCGAGCAGGCTGTCGTGCGTGCCGGTATCGAGCCAGGCATACCCCCGCCCCATCATCTGCACGCTGAGCTGGCCGCGGTCCAGGTACATCTGGTTGACCGTGGTGATCTCCAGCTCGCCGCGGGCACTGGGCTGGACGGCCTTGGCGATGTCCACCACCTGTTGGTCGTAGAAATACAGGCCGGTGACAGCGTAGTTGCTCTTCGGCACCTTGGGCTTTTCCTCGATGCTGCTGGCCTGGCCCCGGGCATCGAAGGCCACCACGCCGTAGCGCTCGGGGTCGTTCACGTGGTAGGCAAAGACGGTGGCGCCGCTGGTTTTGGCATCCGCGGCGCCCAGCAGGCCCTGGAAGTCATGGCCGTAGTAGATGTTGTCGCCCAGCACCAGCGCGCTCGGGCTGTTGCCCACAAAATGCTCGCCGATGATGAAGGCCTGGGCCAGCCCGTCCGGGCTGGGCTGCACGGCGTACTGCAGGTTCAGGCCCCATTGGCTGCCGTCGCCCAGCAGTTGGGAGAAACGCGGCGTGTCCTGCGGGGTGCTGATGAGCAGGATGTCACGCATGCCCGCCAGCATCAGCGTGCTCAGCGGGTAATACACCATGGGCTTGTCGTAGACCGGCAGCAGCTGCTTGCTGATGGCCAGCGTGGCCGGGTGCAGACGGGTGCCGGAGCCGCCGGCCAGGATGATGCCCTTGCGTAGTGTCATGGTGATCGGATCCGGAATGTCAGGGGGGAGGTCAGGAAGAGGCAGTGGGGGCTTTCAGCACCACCAGATGCCGGGATTGGGCGCCCTGCACAGCCGCCAGCGGAACGGCCCGGTCCAGCGTGACCAGCCGTCCCTGGTTCCGGACGGCCAGGGCCAACAGATAGGCATCGGTGATGTGGCGCCCGGTGAGCAGCCGACTCCAGTCCAGCAGGTCGGGCGTCAGCAGGCTGATGGCGTCGGGCCAAAAATGATGCGCGGCATGCCGGGTGGCCTCGCCCAGCCGAAGCGCCACCTCAGCCGCTGGCGTCTGGTTGGGGTAGGCCGTCTGGGACAGGATGCGGATGCAGCCGTTCTGGGTCAGCGGGCAGGAGGCCCAGCCGGCATCGAGATGTCTGGCCAGCCATTGTGTGGCCGTGGCATGGTGCACATGTCCGCCGTCCAGCAGGGCAATGAGCACATTGATGTCCAGCAGCGCGACCATCAAACGCCTTCGGATTCGCGCAGGGCGTTGACCTGGTCGTCGCTGGTCAGTGCGCCGTGGCGCGGCAAGGGCCGGAAGCCAGCCACGGTCGGAGCCGATGGGCTGTCGTCCGTCCGGCTCGTCAAGGCCCGCCTCGCCAGGCGCGAGATCACCTGCCCGGCGCTCAGATGCTCCCGTCGCGCCATCTCCTTGGCGGCCAGCAGCACGTCGTCTTCGATGTCCAGAGTGGTTCGCATACCGAATTTCAAGACCAAATTGATGCGATGATTGTAAATCATCAGCGCATCAACCTATCTCCTTCAGCATGCGCGCCACCCCCTCCTGCCAGTGCGGCAAGGTCAGGCCGAAGGTGTTTTGCAGCAGCGTGGTGTCCAGGCGTGAATTGTGCGGCCGCTGGGCCGGTGTCGGATAGGCCGAGGTCGGGATCGGCAGCACCTGTTCCGGCCCCGCCCTCAGGGCCCGGCCGGCCGCCTGCGCCCGCTGCAGCACGAAGCGCGCATAACCGTGCCAGGAAGTCTCGCCGGCCGCCGCGAGGTGGTAGATGCCCGATGGCGTCAGGTCGTTGCGCCGCATGGGCGGCAGCAGATGGCGGATGGCGTGGGCCGTCACGTCGGCCAGCAGGTCGGCCCCGGTGGGCGCGCCGATCTGGTCGTCGATCACCGTGAGCTGCTCGCGCTCCTGGGCCAGGCGCAGCATGGTCCTGGCGAAATTGCCGCCACGCGCGCCGTAAACCCAGCTGGTGCGCAGGATCAGGTGCTGGCAGCCGCTGGCCGCGATGGCCTGTTCGCCTTCGAGCTTGGTACGACCATAGACACTGAGCGGTGCGGCGGCATCCGATTCCTTCCACGGCGTGCTGCCGCTGCCGTCGAACACATAGTCGGTGCTGTAGTGCACCAGCCAGGCCCCCAACTGCGCGGCCTCGCGGGCCAGCGCCGCCGGGGCCAGGGCATTGAGGGTGCGGGCCAGCTCGGGCTCGCTCTCGGCCTTGTCTACCGCGGTATGCGCTGCGGCATTGACGATCACCTGCGGCTGCACGCTGCGCACGGTCTGCGCCAGCCCCGCCAGATCGGTCAGGTCGCCGCACAAGCCGCCCGCGCCTTGACGATCCAGCGCCACCACCTCGCCCAGCATGGCCAGGGAGCGCTGCAACTCCCAGCCAACCTGGCCATTCTTGCCGAGCAGCAGAATCTTCATGCGTATTGCTTGCTCACCCAGTCGCGGTAGGCGCCGGACTGCACGTGCGCCACCCATTCCTGGTGGTCCAGGTACCACAAGACCGTCTTGCGGATGCCGGTCTCGAAGGTCTCGGCCGGTTTCCAGCCCAGTTCCTGTTCCAGCTTGCGCGCATCGATGGCGTAGCGCCGGTCGTGGCCCGGGCGATCTTTCACGTAGCTGATCTGCTCGCGGTAGCTCTTGCCATCAGGGCGCGGGCGCAGTTCGTCGAGCAGGGCACACAGGGTCAACACGATCTCGATATTGGGTTTTTCGTTCCAGCCGCCCACGTTGTAGACCTCGCCCAGCCGGCCGGCGGCCAGCACGCGGCGGATGGCGCTGCAGTGGTCCTTGACGTAGAGCCAGTCACGGATCTGCATGCCGTCGCCGTAGACCGGCAGGGGCTTGCCCGCCAGGGCGTTGACGATCATCAGCGGGATCAGCTTCTCGGGGAAGTGGAAGGGGCCGTAGTTGTTGCTGCAATTGGTGGTCAGCACCGGCAGGCCGTAGGTGTGATGGTAGGCGCGCACCAGGTGGTCGCTGGCCGCCTTGCTGGCGCTGTAGGGGCTGTTGGGTTCGTAGCGGTGCTGTTCCGTGAAGGCCGGCTCGGCCGGGGCCAGGGAGCCGTAGACCTCGTCGGTGGACACATGCAGGAAACGAAAAGCCGCCTTGGCCTCGCCCTCCAGACTGCCCCAGTAAGCGCGTACGGCTTCCAGCAGGCGGAAGGTGCCGACGATATTGGTCTGGATGAAGTCTTCCGGGCCGTGGATGGAGCGGTCCACATGGGACTCGGCCGCGAAGTTGAGCACGGCACGCGGCCGGTGCTCGGCCAGCAGGCGCTGCAGCAGGGCGCCGTCGGCGATGTCACCCCGCACGAAGACATGCCGCGGGTCACCCTGCAGCGTGGCCAGGTTTTCCAGGTTGCCGGCGTAGGTCAGCTTGTCGAGATTGAGCACCGGCTCGTCGGTCTGAGCCAGCCAGTCCAGCACGAAATTCGCGCCGATAAACCCCGCCCCGCCGGTGACCAGAATCATGCATGCCCCTGTGACCCGGTAGCGCCGCTTCAGGCCGGCCCCGGGCTGTGTATGAACGCTCAAGTTTATCGCATGGCCAACCTGCAAACGCCTGCCGCCCAGGCACTGGCGCACCGGCCCGACTGGGCGTAGAGTCCCGTTCATACCGGCCCTTCAGGAGTACAGCACCATGAGCAGCAAATCGACCTCGCACGGCACTCCCCCGCACCCCTCCGAAGCCGATTCCGTGCGCGACTCGGCCCACCAGATCTGGCTGGCCGGCCTGGGCGCCTTCACCAAGGCCCAGCAGGAAGGCGGCAAGGTCTTCGACGCCCTGGTGCAGGAAGGCCTGACCATGCAGCGCAAGGCCCAGACCACGGCCGAGGCCAGGCTGAGCGAGGCCAGCCAGAAGATGAGCAGCATGGCCCGGGAGATCGGCAGCCGCGCCACCGGCCAGTGGGACAAGCTCGAAGGCCTGTTCGAGGAACGCGTGGCCCGCGCCCTGGAACGCCTGGGCATGCCCACGGCGCAGCAGGTCCAGGCCTTGCAGGCCCGTGTGGCGGCGCTGGAAGCGCAGCTCAAGGCCCGGGCCGCCAAACCGGCTACGGCCGCGAAAAAAGCCACCCCTGCCCGCAAGACAGCGCGCAAACCCGCCGCCAAGACAACCCGCTGATGGCCAAAAAGGCGCCACGCCGCACCGCCCAGCGCATCCAGGAGGCGGCGCTGGCGCTGTTCAACCGCTACGGCGAGCCCAATGTCTCCACCACCCAGATCGCCGCCGAGCTGGGCATCAGCCCGGGCAACCTCTACTACCACTACCCGGCCAAGGACGGCCTGGTCAACACCCTCTTCGAGCAGTACGAGCAGGCCCTGGCCGGCCTGCTGCCGGCCGCCGGGGACGTGCGCGACGTGGAAGGCGCCTGGTTTTTCATGCACAGCCTGTTCGAACGGATCTGGGAATACCGCTTCCTCTACCGCGACCTCAACCTCCTGCTCAGCCGCAACCGCCGGCTCGAAGCCGGCATCCAGCAGACCCTGCACGACCAGACCGTGGCGCTGAGCACCCTGCTGGCGCGGCTGCAGGGCAGCGGCGCGCTGCAGATCGACGCGCCGGACGCCGCCGGCCTGGCCACCAGCCAGGTGGTGCTGCTGAGCTACTGGCTGAGCTACGAGTACGCGCTGAACCCGCGCCATGCGCTGGAACCCGAGGGCCTGCAGTCCGCCGGCCTGCGCGGGGCCGGCCAGGCCCTCGGTTTGCTGCTACCCTACCTGGTTGCGGCGCAGCAGGCCCACCTGCGGCGCCTGCTGCGCGCCTATGAACCCGCCCTTGCCATCGAGAACCCCGGAACCACCCCATGAGTGACCTCAAGTCCAAATTCGAAGCCGCCGTCGCCGCGTCCAAAGACCTCAGCGAGCGCCCCGACAACATGACCCTGCTCAAGATCTACGCCCTGTACAAGCAGGCCAGCGCCGGCGCCCCCACCGATGCGCGCCCCGGTTTCTCCGACATGGTGGGCCGTGCCAAGTGGGACGCCTGGAACGCGCTCAAGGACAAGAGCCAGGACGAGGCCATGCAGGACTACATCGACCTGATCGAGTCGCTGAGCTGATGCAGCCGCCCGATCCGAATTCGCGTCCGCTCTACAAGACCCGTTCGGGCTGAGCCTGTCGAAGCCCTCCCCGCGGCCCTTCGACAAGCTCAGGGCGAACGGATGGGCAGCGTTGAGGGCGTGGTCGTATCAAGCGATGACGCCACGCACCTTGAGCGCAGCAATCTGCGCCTCCGTCAGCCCCACCTCGCGCAGCACGGCCTCGCTGTCCTGCCCGAGGGCCGGCGCCAGTCGCCACTGACCGCCCGGCGTGGCCGAGAGCTTGGGCACCACGCCCGGCACCGTCAGTGCGCTGCCATCCTCCATGGTCACCGTCTGCAGCATGCCGCGCGCCGCGTAATGCGGATCGGCCGCGATGTCGGCCACCGTGTAGATCTTGCCGGCCGGCACCTGGGCCGCGTCGAGCGCGGCCAGCACGGCATCCACCGCCATCGCCGCCGCCCACTTTCCGATCGCCGCGTCCAGTTCCTGCACCCGCGCCACGCGGCCCGCGTTGTCGGCCAGCGCCGGGTCATTGGCCAGATCGTCACGACCGATGCAGTGCATCAGACGCTTGAAGATGCTGTCGCCGTTGCCCGCGATCAGGGCGTAACCCCCGTCGCTGCAACGGTAGGCGTTGGTGGGCGCGATGCCCGGCATGGCGCTGCCGGCCGGCCCGCGCACCGCGCCAAAAGCGCTGTACTCGGGCAGCAGGCTCTCCATGCAGTTGAAGACCGCTTCGTACAGCGCCACGTCGATCACCTGCCCCCGCCCTTTCGGGGCCGCGGCACTCACGGTGGCGTGGCGATGCTGCAAGGCCAGCAGAATGCCGATCACACCATGCAGCGAAGCCAGCGTGTCGCCGATCGACACCCCGACACGCACCGGCACGCGGCCAGGCTCTGCCGTCAGGTGGCGCAGCCCGCCCATCGCTTCGGCCACCACACCAAAACCGGGACGGTCGCGGTACGGGCCGCTCTGGCCATAGCCGCTGATGCGCAGCATGATGAGCCCGGGGTTGAGCGCCTGCAACGCGTCCGGCCCCAGGCCCCAGCCCTCCATGGCGCCGGGGCGGAAGTTCTCGATCAGCACGTCCGCTTCTCGCGCCAGCTTGCGCACGATGTCCTGCGCCTCGGGGTCCTTCAGGTCCAGCGCCAGCGAGCGCTTGTTGCGCGACTGCACCTGCCACCAGACCGAGGTCCCGTCCTTGAGCAGGCGCCATTTGCGCAAGGGGTCGCCCGCACCCGGCGGTTCGATCTTGATGACGTCGGCACCGAAATCGGCCAGGGTCTTGGCCGCGAATGGCCCGGCAATCAGCTGGCCGAGTTCCACGACTTTGAGTCCCGTCAGTGGCCCCAGCGGCCGGCCCATGTTGTGTTGTTTCTCCATGGCCCGCATGCTACTCTCGGCGGGCCGCCACGAGAACTGCCATGCTCTACAAATTCAAGTCCCGCGCCGCCCCCGACCTCATCATGCTCGAGCCCAACGGCCGCCGCGTGCTGCAGATCGTCGGCAAGCCGGTGGACGCGAAGCAGGGCATCCTGTTGCCGGCCGACATGCCCGCGGCCATCGCCGCGCTGGAAGCCGCCATCGCCCACGAAGAGGCCGCGCGCCGCGCCGCCGAGGCCGAAGCCGCCGCGAAGGGCGAGGAAGTGCCCGAGCCGGAGAGTGTCAGCCTGCGCCAGCGCGCCACGCCCTTCATCGACATGCTGCGCCGCTGCGAAAAGGCCGGCAAGGAGATCGTCTGGGGCGTGTAAGTCCGCGCGCCACTGCGCGGCGGCTCCATCACGCGAGAAGAAGCCCGTTCGCGCAACGCCGCGGCACCGGCGCTGCCGGGCCGCTGGCCTGGCCCCCTTGAGCGGGTGCCAGGCTCACTTCGTGA
>JAGWTL010000150.1 GCA_028869035.1 Burkholderiales bacterium
CCGCGCCGCTCGCTGTCAACAATCATTCGATGCGGCTTCTCCCCCAGAGCCTCGCCATACTGCTTGAAGTAACGCATGGCCTCCTCGTCGAAGAACTCGGGCAATTCACTGGTGGCCACCGGCTGGCCGTTGATGGTCAGGCGTTTGTTGAGGTAGGCCACCTCGTCACCCGGCACGCCGACCACCCGCTTGATGTAGTCCTGGCTGGGTCGCGGCGGGTAGCGGAAGACCATGACATCGCCGCGCTGGGGCTTGTTACCCTCGGTCAGCTTGGTGTTGAGCACCGGCAAGCGGATGCCATAGTGGTATTTGTTGACCAGGATCAGATCGCCCACCAGCAGCGTGGGAATCATGGAGCCGGACGGGATCTTGAAAGGCTCGAACAGGAAGGAGCGCAGCAGGAAAACCACCACGATCACCGGAAACAGGCCGGCGGTCCAGTCCAGCCACCAGGGCTGCTTCAGCAGCCGCTCGCGCGCCTGGGCCACTTCCCCGCCCTCGTCCACGGCGATGCCCTGCTGCTGCAGGCCTGTGCGCCGCTGCAAGGCCTCGGCCTCCAGTCGGGCCGCCGCGGCCTGGCGTCGCGGCAGGAAATGAAAGCGCTCGGCCAGCCAGTACAGGCCCGTCACGACCGAGGCCAGGAACAGCAGGAGTGCGAAGTTGCCTTCGATCGCGCCGAAATACCAGGCGCCTATATAGCCAGCGAAAGCCGCCAGCACCATGGAGGTGAGGATCTGCATCAATCCTCCACCTGCAAAATCGCCAGGAAGGCTTCCTGGGGCACTTCCACCGAACCGATCTGTTTCATGCGTTTCTTGCCTGCTTTTTGTTTCTCGAGGAGCTTGCGCTTGCGGCTGATGTCACCGCCGTAGCATTTTGCCAGCACGTTCTTGCGCAAGGCCTTGATGTTCTCGCGCGCGATGATGTTCGCGCCGATGGCCGCCTGGATGGCCACGTCGAACTGCTGGCGGCTGATGATCTCGCGCATCTTGGCCGCCACGGCACGGCCACGGTAAGGCGCCTGGCTGCGGTGCACGATGATGGACAGGGCGTCGACCTTGTCGCCGTTGAGCAGGATGTCGACCTTGACCACGTCGGAGGCGCGGTATTCCTTGAACTCATAGTCCATGCTGGCGTAACCACGGCTCACCGACTTGAGCTTGTCGAAGAAGTCCAGCACGATCTCACCCAGGGGCAGTTCATAGGTCAGCATGACCTGGCGGCCGTGGTAGGCCATGTTGAGCTGCACGCCGCGCTTCTGGTTGGCCAGGGTCATGACCGGGCCCACATATTCCTGCGGCATGTACAGATGCACGGTCACAATGGGCTCGCGGATCTCCTGGAGCTGGCTCTGATCCGGCATCTTGGACGGGTTCTCGACCATGAGGACCTCGCCGTCTCCCCGGAGCACCTGGTAGACCACGCTGGGCGCGGTGGTGATCAGGTCCTGGTCGAACTCACGCTCCAGCCGTTCCTGCACGATCTCCATGTGCAGCAGGCCCAGGAAACCACAGCGGAAACCAAAACCCAGGGCCTGCGACACCTCGGGCTCGAAATGCAGGGAGGCATCGTTGAGCTTGAGCTTCTCCAGGCTGTCTCGCAGGGCTTCGTACTGATTCGCCTCGGTCGGGTACAGACCGGCAAACACCTGCGGCTGGATCTCCTTGAAACCGGGCAGCGCCTCGCTGGCTGGCCCGGCATTGTTGGGCAGCTTCTTTTCCAGCGTCACGGTATCGCCCACCTTGGCCGCCTGCAACTCCCGGATACCGGCAATGATGTAACCCACTTCTCCGGCCCGCAGCGACTCACGCGGCTGATTGGCCGGCGTGAACACGCCCAGGCTGCCGGCTTCATAAACGGCATTGGCGGCCATCAGCCTGATGCGCTCGCCCTTGAGCAGCCGACCATCGACCACCCGCACCAGCATGACCACGCCAACGTAGCTGTCGAACCAGCTGTCGACGATCATGGCGCGCAGGGGACCGTCCGCCTGGCCCTTGGGCGCCGGAATCCGGGCCACGATGGCCTCCAGGATGTCGTCCACGCCCATGCCGGTCTTGGCCGAGCAGGGGATGGCGTCGTCGGCGTCGATGCCGATCACGTCCTCGATCTCGGCCTTGGCATTCTCGGGATCGGCATTGGGCAGATCCATCTTGTTGAGCACCGGCACCACCTCCACACCCAGGTCCAGGGCGGTGTAGCAGTTGGCCACCGTCTGTGCTTCCACACCCTGGCTGGCGTCAACCACCAGCAGCGCACCTTCGCAGGCGGACAAGGAGCGGCTGACCTCGTACGAAAAATCCACGTGGCCGGGTGTGTCGATCAGATTCAGGTTGTAGACCTGGCCGTCCCGGGCCTTGTATTGCAGCGCAGCGGTCTGCGCCTTGATGGTTATCCCACGCTCTTTTTCGATATCCATGGAGTCGAGCACCTGTGCCTCCATCTCGCGATCTTCAAGTCCGCCACAACGCTGGATCAGCCTGTCAGCCAGCGTCGATTTGCCATGATCGATGTGCGCAATGATCGAAAAATTTCTGATGTGCTTCATCAAGGGAAACGCTTAAGTGGTTGAATTTAAAAAGGCGCAGGCAAGAAAAAAGGGCGCGTCGGGTAGTGACGCGCCCTGAACCAACAATCTATGGCAACTGCGATAGTTGGAGCTTCATTGTAGGCAAAAAGGGTGCCCCGTACAGTCCGAAAAATCGCAAATTTCCGTCGTTGCGACGTCACAACAGGATTTTATTAACAGTTTATCAACAGATTTCGAGGCGATGGGCCTGAACAACTTGTGGGTGATCTGTGGATCCCTCTGTATGGAGGTCCATAGATCCCGCATGGTGGATTCGGAGCCAAGCTATATGCACGTAATGAGCGTCTGGCCCTTCTGTATTCTAACCAAATTGTCCTTTTCCGGCAATTAAGTCAGTAAATACAAACTTATATTCTGAAAAAGATATCGGGGAATTTTTAGAGAAATTTTTGAGTCCATGGGCGAAAAAGCGATAACCCCCAGCCCGAGTCGGGTTGGGGGTCTGATGCGCCAAGGTTCAGCGCTGGGGCCGGATCACCGCATATTGGGCCCATTCCCCACGGCGGAACAGCACATGCACAGGCTTGCCTTTCTCCAGTTTGCCCAGCAAGGCCTCGAATTCACGCACGCTGCTCACCTCGACATTGGCCAGGGCCATGATCACATCTCCCTCGCGCAAACCGGCGCGGGCCGCCGCCTCGACAGTCGACTCGACCCGCACACCCCCCTTGAGCCTGAGTTCCTTTTTCTGGGCCTCGCTCAGATCGGTCACCGTCAAGCCCAGCGTCGGCGCTGCGCCGGAACGCGGTTTGTCCTCGCGCTCCTTGCGCGCCACCGGTTTCTCGACCTCGAATTCACCAATGGTGACCGACAGGTCCTTGCTGGCGCCACGGCGGAACACCGTCAGGGTGCTGCGTGTGCCCGGCTTGAGGCCGCCCACCATGCGCGGCAGATCGGTTGATTTTTCGATCGCCTTGCCATCGACCCGGGTGATGATGTCGCCAGCCTCCACACCGGCCTTCTCGGCCGGCGAACCGCTCTCGACCCCGCGCACCAGCGCGCCTTGAGGCTTGCCCAGACCGATGGCCTCGGCCACCTCCTTGGTCACCTGATCGATCTGCACGCCGATGCGCCCGCGCGTCACGCGCCCGCTGGCCCGCAGTTGCTCGCTGACGCGGATCGCCTCGTCGATCGGAATGGCAAAGGCGATGCCCATGTAACCACCCGAGCGCGAATAGATCTGGCTGTTGATGCCCACCACCTCGCCGCGCAGGTTGATCAGCGGCCCGCCCGAATTGCCGGGATTGATCGCTACGTCGGTCTGGATCAGGGCCAGATAGTCACCCGTGTCACGCTGCTTGGCGCTGACGATACCGGCCGTCACGGTGTTCTCCAGGCCGAAGGGTGAGCCGATGGCCATGACCCATTCGCCGACCTTGAGGCGGCTCACATCACCCACCTTGACCGCCGGCAGTCCCGTGGTCTCGATCTTCACGACGGCCACATCGGTGCGCTTGTCGGCGCCGACGATCTTGGCCTTGAACTCGCGCTTGTCCGTCAGCGTGACGATGACCTCGTCGGCGCCATCCACCACATGCGCATTGGTCATGATGTAACCGTCCGCCGAGACGATGAAACCCGAGCCCACGCCGCGCGGCTGGTCCTCAGGCTGGGGCCGGCCCGAACGCGGCGTCTGACGCGGAACGTTCGGTGGCACCGGCAGACCGAAGCGCCGGAAGAACTCCAGCATCTCTTCGTCCGTCGCGCCGTCTTCGGCGCTACGCGCACTGACCTTCTCCAGGGTCCGGATATTGACGACCGAAGGCCCGACCTGATCAACGAGTTCGGTGAAATCCGGCAGGCCGCGACCCTGGGCAGCGGCCGTGCCGCTCACAGCGTAGCCAACCACCAGCAGCAGCAGGGCCATCCCCCATGTGTACAGCTTGCGCCTGAGTTGGGCAGGCATCGGTAAAGCCATCGCAGACATCTTGAACCTCATGTGATCAAACGATAAAAACAAAACTGGAATGCCGTGGGGCCGTGATTTCATGGCACGCGCTCCAACCCCTGGGCAAAAGCCTGCAAGGTCTGGGCCGGAACCTCACCCACAAGCGTGAGCCACCAGGCCTTGCCGCCACCCTGCATACGACGCACCAGGGCATGGGTGGCGCCCAGAGTCTGCTGCCCTTCCTGTCCATGCCGGCGAGGATCATAGGCCTCGATGAAAAAGGAGACCGAAGCCAGGCCATCGGAAAACACCCACTGCACGGCATCTTCACCGGAGGCCGAGGGGCGCCGGTAGCAACTCATGGGACGGAAGCCGGGCACCTCCTGGGCCAGCCGCCACCCCTCGGTGGCCGGCGTCGTTTTGACCAAAGCGGGGGTTTCCACCTTGTAGCCTTCGGTATTACCCATCATGCGGCTGAGTTTGTCCATGCTGACTGGCGCATCCAGTTGCAGTTCGGAGAAAGCCACCTGTTCCAGCACCCTGCCCTGGGCGTCCAGGGTCTGCAGCTTGACGACCAGACCGCTGCGTTTCTCGCTCCAGATCCGGTAACCGAAGCGCAAGCCATCCTTGGGCGCCAACTGGACAATGTCGGCCTCGAAACCGGCCACGCGCTCACTGCCCTGCGGGCTGGCGCTGTAAAACCGTTCGATCGATGCATTCCCAGACTTGAGCAGGTGCGGAAACAGGCCCAGGGCCTCTCGCTTTTCCGTCACGGCCACGCGGCTCTGCGGCGAAAAGGTGATCACCTCGTCGTTGCGCCGGAAAGTCGAGCGTGGCGTGCCGGTCAGCGATTCCACGCGCTCCATCTGCTGCTGGCCATCACACACATGCCAGACCCGAGAACTCGCCATGCTGCCGCCGGACGACACCACCAGCGTACCGATGTAGGCGCGGCGGCGTGGGGCCTCATGCATGCGCAGCAGCCACTCGGAAATGCTGCGTTCGCGCGGTGCGGCCTGGGAAGCGCCAGCAGCCTGCTCAGCGCGGGCCGGCAGCGCCAGCCCAGAGAGCGTGACCGCCAGCAGCAGCAGGCGAGACCAGAATAAGAACGTCAGACGGAACATGACCATGGACGGATTCAGCGTTCCGGGCGCTCGAAGGTGGCGTTGCGCAGGAAACCCGCCGGCATCTGCAGAGCCGAGGTGCCACCGAGCTGCTGATGCGCAGCGATCAGCTGGTCCAGCCGCGGGTCACGGATCATGACAGGGGCTTCAGCACCAGCCTGTGCCACCAAGGCCTGTTGTTGCGCGGACATCGTCCCCGGGGAAGCCAGCTGCACGGCCTTCGGCGATGGAACGGCCAATTGCCAGGCCAGCACAGCCACCACGGACAGCGAGCTCAGACCGGCCACCAGCTTCCAGCGCCAGACGCTGTCGTTGGCACTGGGCTGCGGAACCACCCGGCTGGCCTGGGCCTCCCCCAATGGGTGGCGGGCCTCAAACTGCAACCGCTCGCGCAGGCGCGCCATGAAGGCGGCATCATGCGCTCCGATGGCCGCGCCGGCCCCCGCACGCATCACATCACCGACCACGTGGTAACTGTGCCAGCAGGCTTGCGCCTCTGCACTGGACTGCAAGGCGGCCAGGGCATGGATGAGCTCAGCGCCGCGCAACTCGCCGTCGGCCAGCGCCGAAGCCAATTCATGTGCCTGATCCGCAGGCTGCCTCTGGGTGTCTTGCATCTCTGTTCCTACCAACGTTTGCCGGTCTGGCGCTCCAGCATCGGGCGCACCTTGGCCGAAATCGCCTCGCGTGCGCGAAAAATGCGTGATCGAACCGTGCCGATCGGACAAGCCATCACGGCGGCAATGTCCTCGTAGCTCAAGCCCTCGATCTCGCGCAGCGTCACGGCTTGGCGCAAATCCTCCGGCAGCGCGTCCAGAGCGGCCTGCACGGCTTCGGCGATTTCGCGCGCAGCCAGCAGGGTTTCCGGCGTTTCTTCTGCTATTGGTTCATTTCCGGGCTGAAAAGTTTCATCGTCGTCGCCGGCTGGCCGCAAGGCCGCCTCGGTCACCAGGGGGTCGTTCTTGAAGTCGAGCAGGGTTTTCTTGGCCGTATTGACGGCAATACGGTAAAGCCAGGTGTAGAACTGGGCCTCACCGCGGAACTGGTGCAACGCCCGGTAGGCGCGGATAAAGGTTTCCTGCGCAATGTCCTCCACCAGATCGACGTCGCGCACCATGCGTGCGATCAGGCGCTGAATGCGGCGCTGGTACTTGATCACCAGCAGTTCGAAAGCCCGGCTGTCACCGCTCAGGGTGCGCGCCACCAGCAGGGCATCGCTGTCGCCGGCCGGGGACGGACTGTCCTTCACGATCCGGTCTCCTGCTGCACCGGCACGACCGACGGGGCCGATGCCACAGGCGCGTACACGGCACGCCGCAAGCCCTCCCACTGCTGGGGCGCCGTCCCACGCTCGACCCAGAGCCAGAAGCCGCGACCAGCCAGCGGCAGGAATTCCAGCAGCAGCCCGCGCTGCCAATCCAGGCGCCGGTGAACCTGACCGACAGATTGCACCCCGGTGGA
>JAGWTL010000151.1 GCA_028869035.1 Burkholderiales bacterium
GTCGCGCGAGATGGACATGGAGGTCTTCTACGACATGCTCGCATCGACCTTCGGTGTGCCGCGTTGCGCCTGCATCAATATGTATGGCATGACGGAACTCAGCACGCAGTTCTACGACGCGGGCAATGCCACGCTGCCATCGCTCAAGTCCGGCCCGCACTGGATCCGCACGCGGGTGCTGGACCCGCTCACGGGGCTGGAGATGCCCCGTGGCGAGCGCGGCATCCTGGCGCACACCGACCTGGGCAACTTCAACGCCGTCACCACCATCCTCACCGAGGACGTGGGCGTGGAAGTGGAGGGAGGTTTCCTGCTGCTGGGCCGCGCCCAGGGCGCGCAGGCCAAGGGCTGCTCGCTGGCGGTGGACGAATTCCTGCGGGCGACACAGTCATGAAAGTCAGCGCAGGCTATCTGCCGGGGCTGCCCGCCGGCGAAGTGCGGTGGCAGGCCCTGTCCTTCGGTGCCGGCGCGGATCGGGTCGAGGTGGCGGTGCCGCAGCTCACGCCCGCGCAGCTGCGCACCCTGGCCACGCACGTGCGCGAGCAGGGCCGCAGCCAGCTCAAGCCCCTGCCGGTCTCGCAGATCATCGCGGTGATCGACCGCGCCATCGCACGCCTGCTCGATGCGAACGATCCCTGCCGCCAGCAGCTCGACGCGCTGCTGCCGCGCATCTCCGGCTTCGACGCCGAGATGGTGCGCCTGGGCCTCAACGCCTACCTCAAGACCTTCCGCGCGCCACAGCTGCAGCGCTTCGTGGCCGAAGACTTCGCCAACCCCAAGCTGCTCGACGAATTCCAGCCGCGCACCAAGGGGGGCATGGCGCGCGCGTTCGGCCCCGAGCTGCTGGTGCATGTCTGGGCCGGCAATGTGCCGGGCCTGCCGCTGTGGAGCCTGGTCTGCGGCCTGCTGGTCAAGGCGCCGGCCATCGGCAAGGTGGCCAGCGCCGAGCCGCTCTTCGCTTCCCTGTTCGCCCGCCTTCTGGCCGAGGTCGAGCCGCGTCTGGCCGGGGTGCTGGCCATCGTCAGCTTCAAGGGGGGCGACACGCCCAGTGAGCGCGCGCTGTTTGCCGAGGCCGACACGGTGCTGGCCTATGGCGGCAACGACACGCTGACGGCCTTGCGTCAGCAGGTGCCGGTGAGCACGCGTTTCCTGCCCCACGGCCACAAGCTCAGCGTGGGCCTGGTTTCGGCCGCCGCGCTCGATGTGGGCCATGCCCAGTCCACGGCGCGTGCCGCGGCGCTGGACGTGGTGCGTTACGAGCAGCAGGGTTGTTACTCGCCGCACACCTATTACGTGGCGCGCGGTGGCCGCGTCACGCCGCGCGAGTTCGCGCAGCAGCTGGCCGGTGAACTGGCCGCGCTGCAACACAAGTTCGCGCGCCGCGCGCTCACGCTGGAAGAAGCGGCCAGCGTGGCCGGTTGGCGCCAGGGCCAGGAACTCAAAGGTTTTGCCGGTGCCGGCGTGGAATTGCTCGGTGATGCGGGAGCGTCCTGGTGCGTGGCCTATGCCGAACAGGCCAGCGCCCTCTTGCCCGGCGCGCTGAACCGCACGGTGCAGGTGCAGGCGGTGGACCGCCTGGCAGACACGCTGCCCCTGCTGGCCGCACAACGCGAGGTGCTGCAGACCGTGGGCCTGGCCGCCGCGCCGCAGGAACTGCAGGCCCTGGCCGAAGGGCTGGGGGCGGCCGGCGCCACGCGCATCTGCGCCCTGGGACAGATGACGGCGCCCGAGGCCGGCTGGCACCACGACGGGCGCTTCAGCCTGCTGGACCTGGTGCGCATGGTCGAGCTCGAACAGTCGGCCGAGGACGCGGCCGAGGCTTACGCCCCGTACCGGGATTGAGGAAGATGAACAAGTCTCCGTCTCCCACCGTCCGCCCTGAGCTTGTCGAAGGGCATACAGGGCAACGACCGGCTCAGGGCGAACGGGCAGGGCCTTTCCTCGACATGCGGCAGGTGAGCTACACCTTCCCCGGTTGGCCGCCGGTGGTACAGCGTGTGGACTGGGACATCGCGCCCGGCGAGTTCCACTGCCTGGTGGGGCGCAGCGGCTGCGGCAAGACCACCCTGCTCAAGCTGGCCGCCGGCCTGTTGCAACCCGACGCAGGCTCGGTGCGCCTGCAGGGCCAGACTGTCCACGCCCCCGGTCCCGGCACGGGTTTCGTGTTCCAACACCCCACGCTGCTGGACTGGCTCACCGTGCTGGACAACGTGCTCTTGCCCGTGACCCTGCAGCGCAGGCCCACGGAGACCGACCAGGCGCGTGCCGAGAAGCTGCTGGCGCAAATGGGCCTGAGCGCCTACCTGCATCACCATCCGCGCCAGCTGTCCGGCGGGCAGCAGAGCCGCGTGGCGATCGCGCGCGCGCTGCTGCTCGATCCGCCCATCCTGCTGATGGACGAGCCCTTCGCCGCGCTCGATGCCATCACGCGCGAGGAACTGCAGGACGAACTGCAGGCCATGTGCCGCGCGCGCGGCACCTCGGTGTTTTTTGTCACGCACGACATCGCCGAGGCCGTGTATCTCGCCGACCGCGTGGCCGTGATGGACGCCGGCCGCATCCGCCGCGACATCCGCGTGGACCTGCCGCGTCCGCGCGGGCGGGACCTGCGCTACGGCACGGACTTCAATGCCATCTGCGCCGAGCTGCGGCACGCCATGGACGGGGAGGGCGCTGAATGATTCGCTACCCGCGTCTTTTCGCCTTCGCCCTGCTGCTCATCCTGCTGCTGGCCTGGGAGTGGGCCGTGTCGGCTTTCAAATTTTCACCGCTGGTGCTGCCGGCCCCCAGTGTGATCGGTGCGGCCCTGGTGCGCGGCCTGCAGACGGGTTACCTCTGGCCCCATATCGCCCAAACCCTGCTGGAACTGGGCCTGGGCCTGGCGCTCGGTGTGGCCCTGGGTTTTGCCGGGGGCGTGCTGCTGGGCGAATCGGCCGCGCTGCGCCGTGTGCTCATGCCCTATGTGGTGACCAGCCAGGTGATCCCGAAGCTGGCCCTGGTGCCGCTCTTCATCGTCTGGTTCGGTTTCGGCACCGTGCCCACCGTGGTCATCACGGCGCTGATCTGTTTCTTCCCGCTGCTGGAAAACACCTTGACCGGCATCGCCCAGGTGGACACCGCACGGCTGGAACTGTTCCGCATGCTCGGCGCCACGCGCTGGCAGACCCTGTGGCGGCTCAAGGTGCCCGCGGGCCTGCCCGCCATCCTGGCCGGCCTGCGGGTGGCCGTGGTGCTGGCGCTGGTGGGCGCCGTGGTGGGTGAGTTCGTCGGGGCCAGCAAGGGCCTGGGCGCGCTGATCATCGCCGCCCAGGGTTCCATGGACACGCCGCTGATGTTCGCCGTGCTGCTGCTGATCACGCTGATCGGCCTGCTGCTGTACGAGACCACGCTCTGGCTGGAGCGCCGCCTGCTGCAATCCTATTCATCCACTTTCAACTGAGGACGACATCATGAAACGACAAACCCTGCGCGCGCTCGCTGCTTTCGCGCTGCTCACCCTGGGCGCCGGTACGGCCACGGCCCAGGACCCCAAACTGGACAAGATCACCATCGCCGGCTGGGGCGGTCCGATCTCCGAGATCACCAACATTCTGGTCGAACCCGACAAGGGATTTTTCCGCGCCAAAGGGATTGATGTCGTGTACATGCCCGGCGCCGGCGGCGGCGATGCCGTGCGCAACCTGCTCAGCGGCCAGGCCGACGTGGCCTTCACCGACCCCGGTTCGCTCTACGCCGCGCTGGACAAGGGCGAGAAGCTGCGCGTGATCTACGACATCTATCCGCAGAACATCTTCAACGTGGTGGCGCTCAAGAGCAGCGGCATCAGCAAGCCCGCGGACCTGAAAGGCAAGAAGATCGGCGTGTACAGCCTGTCCAGCGGCACGCTGACCAATCTGCAGCTGCTGCTGAACCAGGCCGGCCTGACCGAAAAAGATGTGACCATCGTGGTCACGGGTCTGCTGAACTTCGCGCCTCTGATGCAGGGCCAGGTCGATGCCACCGCGGCCACCGACACCGGCCTGCTGGTGGCCCGTGCCAAAGGCGTGGGTGACGTGAACGTGATGGAGGTGCGCAACTCGCTCAACGTTTCCAGCGACATCTTCGTGGTGCGTGAAGAAACGTACCAGCAGAAGAAGGACGTGCTCAAGCGCTTCCTGGCCGCCTACCGCGACAGTGCCCAATGGATGATCGACCAGCCGCAGGAAGCCGCTGCGCTGGCGGTCAAACGCGCCATCAACGGCCAGAACGAAGCCGTGAACCTGGAGGTGATCAAGCTGCGCAACGCATCGAGCGTCTCACCGCTGACGCAGAAACAGGGCCTGGGCGCCATCGATCTGGACATGCTGCAAAAGGGCGCCGACGCCTGGAAGAAGATCGGCCTGGTCCAGCGCGATCTGAAGATGAAGGACGTGGTGAGCAGCGAGTTGCTGCCGAGCAGGAATTGATGCCGTTCGCCCTGAGCCTGTC
This sequence comes from Burkholderiales bacterium, assembly GCA_028869035.1. Lineage (GTDB taxonomy): Bacteria > Pseudomonadota > Gammaproteobacteria > Burkholderiales > Burkholderiaceae_C > Hylemonella. The sequence goes on from JAGWTL010000151.1 coordinate 4,468, forward strand.
GAAGGGCTTGCAGGGCTTCGACAAGCTCAGCCCGAACGGAATGTTCGTATGAGGTGCTTATGAATTTCGCAGGCCAGGTCATCCTCGTCACCGGCGCCAGCCGCGGCATCGGCGCGGCCATCGCGCAGGCCTTCGCGGCCGAGGGAGGTTTCGTGGTGGTGAACTACCTGCGCAACGGGGTCGCGGCTGACGAGGTGGTGGCGCAGTGCAAGGCTGTGGGCGCTGCAACGGGTGGTGATGCCTGGGCCATCCGCGCCGACGTCAAGGACCCGACCCAGGTGCAGGCCCTGGTGGCGCAGGTGCAGGCCGAACTGGGCCGCATCGACGTGCTGGTCAACAACGCCTTCGCGCCCTACCGCTTTGACCCCGAGCAGCGCAAGCGCTTCTGGGAAACCGGGTGGGACGAGTACCAGACCCAGTTCGACGGCGCCGTGCGCGCGACTTACAACGTCTGCCAGGCCGTGCTGCCCGGCATGCGCCAGCGCGCGCAAGGGTCCATCGTCAACCTGGCCAGTGATCTGGTCGAACGGCCCGTGGTGCCCTACCACGACTACACCACGGCCAAGTCCGCGCTGGTGGGCTTCAGCCGCAACCTCGCGGCCGATTTGGGGCCGCTGGGCATCCGCGTGAACTGCGTGGCCCCGGGCCTGGTCTACCCGACCGACGCCAGCCGCGCGACCAAAGAGGATGTGAAAGAGGCCATCGTGGCGCAGACGCCATTGCGTCGCATCGCCCGGCCCGAGGACGTGGCGGGGCCCGTGCTCTTCCTCGCTTCGGACTGGAGCCGCTTCATGACCGGGCAGGTGCTGGTGGTCGACGGCGGCCTGGTGATGAAATAAGGGGCATCCGCGACGCTGCTCTAAAAGCCCCTCCGTTCGGGCTGAGCCTGTCGAAGCCTTCAACAGGCGGCTGTGCTGTCGCAGGTGCGTTCCGACCCTTTGACAAGCTCAGGACAGGCAAGCTCAACGCGAATGGATCCAGCCAACGTTGCCCTAAACTCGCCGGATATGTCCGACACCGCGCCCCTGATCCTGGGCATTGAATCCTCCTGCGACGAAACCGGCGTGGCCCTGGTGCAAAGCCATGGCGGCCCGGTGCCGCGGCTGCTCTCGCACGCGCTCTACAGCCAGATCGAGATGCACCAGGCCTATGGTGGCGTGGTGCCCGAACTGGCCAGCCGCGACCACATCCGCCGTGTGCTCCCGCTGACAAGCCAGGTGATGCAGGAGGCGGGTAAGACACTCAAAGACATCGACGTGGTGGCCTACACGCGCGGCCCCGGCCTGGCCGGTGCTCTGCTGGTGGGCGCCGGCGTGGCCTGTGCCCTGGGTGCGGCCCTGGGCAAGCCCGTGCTGGGTGTGCACCACCTCGAAGGCCATCTGCTGTCCCCCTTTCTGAGCGCCGATCCGCCCGAGTTCCCCTTTGTCGCCCTGCTGGTCTCCGGCGGCCACACGCAGCTCATGCGTGTGGACGGGGTGGGGCGCTATGAGATCCTGGGCGAAACGATAGACGACGCAGCCGGCGAGGCCTTCGACAAATCGGCCAAGCTCATGGGCCTGGGCTACCCCGGCGGCCCGGCCCTGGCCAGGCTGGCGGAGCAGGGTGACGGCGCGGCTTTCAAGCTGCCGCGCCCGCTGCTGCACAGCGGCAACCTGGATTTTTCCTTTGCCGGCCTCAAGACGGCCGTACTGACACAGGCACAGAAAATTTCTGCCGTTCGGGCTGAGCCTGTCGAAGCCTGGCCCGTGAATGTCCTTGCCGACCTGGCCGCCTCCACCCAGGCCGCCATCGTCGAGGTGCTGGTGAAGAAATCATTGGTCGCGCTGGAGCAGACCGGCATGAAACGCCTGGTGGTGGCCGGTGGCGTGGGTGCCAACCGCCTGCTGCGCGCGCAACTCAATGCCCAATGCCAGAAACTCAAGGTACGCGTGCACTACCCCGAGCTGCACCTGTGCACCGACAACGGCGCCATGATCGCCATGGCCGCCGCCATGCGCCTGCAGGCCGGCTGCCAGCAGGCGAATCGCAACTACGCCTTCGACGTCCTGCCGCGTTGGCCGCTGGACGCCATCACGGTCTGAGCGTTCTCACACCAGGCCCAGATCCTGCGCTCGCACGCCGTCAAACACCTGCGCCAGCTGCGTGGGTGACAGGCCGTAGAGCCGCGCAAACAGCCCACCCAAGACCGCGCGATATTCGTTGAGCACGGGGTAGTCGCGGTTTTGGAACAGACTCTGCGGCGACAGCGCCACCTGTTCGCCCAGCACGCGCCCGCCGGCCTGCGCCGCCAGCGCGCCGCCCAGCACCCAGTACACGCTGCCGTGGCCATGATCCGTGCCCTGGTTGCCGTTTTCGCGAAACGTCCGGCCGAACTCGCTGATCACCACGACCACGGTATTGCGCCAGGCGTCGTCGCCCATCTCTTGTGCAAATCCCGCCAGCCCGCGGCCCAGTTCGCCCAGGTGTGTGGCGAGATAGCCGGTGGCGCCGCCCTGGCCCACATGGGTGTCCCAGCCGCC
>JAGWTL010000152.1 GCA_028869035.1 Burkholderiales bacterium
TTGCTGATCAGCATGACCTTGCCCTTGGGCTGGGCGTCGGCAAAAGCGCCCACGAAGGGCGCCAGGATCACGTAGAACAGGGCGAACATGGGCACCAGCGCTGCCTGCTGCCACTCGGGTGCCCCCTCGCTGCGCAGCAGCTGCACGGCTCCGACGAACAACGCGTTGTCAGCCAGCGAACTGAAAAACTGCGCCGACATGATGGTGTAGAAACCGCGTTTCATGGGGGAGGGGGACCGGGGGAAGCTCGTGCTTGGGTGCTTGTTATGAAAATCCAATCGACGCCGGGTTATAGCATGGCAGGCAATGTCACAATTCATGGCCAGGGGTTGCCCGAAACTCCGTCCAGAGATCGCTCCGCCCGCATGTCCCGCCCGATTCAAGCCCAGATCCACGTCGAAGCCCTGCGCCACAACCTGGCGCGGGTGCGCCGCTCGGGCCCGGATGCGCGGGTGTGGGCGGTGGTCAAGGCCAATGCCTATGGCCACGGCATCGAGCGTGTGTACGAGGGCCTGCGCGGCGCCGACGGTTTTGCCCTGCTGGACCTGGGCGAGGCCGAGCGCCTGCGCACCCTGGGCTGGCGCGGCCCCATCCTGCTGCTCGAAGGCGCGTTCGAGCAGCGTGACCTGGAGCAGTGTTCGCGCCTGGGCCTGTGGCACGCGGTCCACTGCGATGAACAGATCGACATGCTGGCCGTGCACAAGACGCATGTGCCGCACCGCGTGTTCCTCAAGATGAACAGCGGCATGAACCGCCTCGGTTTTCGCCCGGAGCAGTACCGCGCCGCCTGGACGCGTCTGAACGCGCTGCCGCAGGTCGACGAGATCTCACTCATGACCCATTTCAGCAATGCCGACGGCCCCGCAGGCGTGGCGCAGCAGCTGGCCGCCTTCAACACCGCCACGCAGGACCTGCCGGGTGAGCGTTCCCTGAGCAACAGTGCGGCCATCCTGCGGCACATGGGGGCGCAGGCCGCGGCCAGTCTGCGCTCGGACTGGATCCGCCCCGGTATCGTGCTCTACGGCGCTTCGCCCGACCACCCCGAGCACAGCGCGGCCGACTGGGCTTTGCAGCCGGCCATGACGCTGCGCTCGCGCATCGTGGGTGTGCAGCAACTGGCCGCTGGCGACAGCGTGGGCTACGGCTCGGTCTTCACCGCCACGCAGCCCATGCGCATCGGCGTGGTGGCCTGCGGTTATGCCGACGGCTATCTGCGTGCCAGCCCGGGCACAACCGAGCGCGGTACGCCGGTGCTGGTGGACGGGGTGCGCACGCGCACCGTCGGGCGCGTCAGCATGGACCTGATCACGGTGGACCTGACACCGGCGCCCGCCGCCGGCATGGGCTCGGAAGTCACGCTCTGGGGCCGAGCCTCGAACGGCGCCCTGCTGCCCATCGACGAGGTGGCCCAGGCCGGTGGCAGCGTGGGCTACGAGCTGATGTGCGCGCTGGCCGCGCGCGTGCCGGTGGAGGTGCTGGCATGAAATACCTGCCCATCCCCATCGCCATGCTGCCCATAGGCAAGCCCCTGCCGGTCAACGTCTGGAACCCCGAAGGCGTGCTGCTGCTGCGCAAGGGCCAGCCCATCGTCTCCGAGCAGCACCGCGACAAGCTCTACGGCCACAACGCCTCGACCACCGAGACGGAGGCCCAGGCCTGGCAGCGTTCCTACGAGCGCATGGTGCACACCCTGCTGATGGAAGGGGTGGAGGTCGAGGAGATCGCGCGCATGCCCATGCCCAGCGCGATCCGCGAGCGTGACTACATGGTCGGCGAGCAGCTCGACGGCGGCTGGATGGACCTGCAGGAGGTGCTGCGCGGCATCCTCTACCAGGGGGGGCTGGCGCTCAACCCCTTGCAGCGGCTGGCCGCCCTGGAGAACAAGGCGCGCGGCCTGCTGCAGGACGATCCGGACGACAGCCTGTTCTGCCTGTTCCAGGCCCTGGCCGACAGCAGCCTGGGGTACAGCGCCACTCACGCCCTGCTGTGCGCCTGCGTTTGCGAACTGGCGGCGCAGAAACTGGACCTGAACCCGCAGCAGCGCCAGTCGCTGATGAGCGCGGCCCTGACGATGAACATCGGCATGGCGCGCGAGCAGGACGTGCTGGCGCGCCAGCAAACCGCCCCCACGCCCGAGCAGCGCCAGCTGATCCAGGAACACCCGCAGCTCAGCCTCAAGATCCTCGTCTGGCTGGGCATCGAGGATGTGGAGGAGCTGGACCTGGTGCGCTGGCACCACCAGCCCGACAACCCCGAAGGCCTGCCGCACAACCTGCGGGCGCGCCGGCTCTTGAGCATGACCGATGTTTTCGTCGCCAAGATGGCCGCGCGCCGTACGCGCGAAGCGCTCTCGCCGCTGGAGTCGGCCAAGTCCATCTACCTGCAGACCGAAAAGGAAGTCACCGCAGCGGTTGGCGGCGCGCTTACCGCAGCGGTTGGTTTCTACCCGCCCGGCACCTATGTGCGCCTGAGCAGCGGGGAGACGGCGGTGGCGGTGCAGCGGGGCCAGCGCGCCAACACGCCCTGGGTCATCGTCATCGTCGATCGCAACGGCATGCCCACCTTCAACTACCACTGCCTGGACACTGCGGATCCGGCCCATGCGATCGCCGCGCCCATGCTGTTTCGCAGCGGCAAGGTGGCGATCAACATCGAGCGCGTGCGCCGCGCGCGAGAAAAAATCCGCCGCTGATCAGGCCAGCTTGATCACCACCGCGCCGGCACATACCAGCAGCGCCGAGACCAGGCGCAGCCGGCCCAAGCCTTCCTTGAGGAAGGTCGCGCCGATCAGCGTCGCGAACACGATGGAGCTTTCCCGCAGCGCTGCCACGGTGGCAATCGGCGCCTGCGTCATGGCCCAGAGCACCAGGCTGTAGGCGGCCAGCGTGCCGGCGCCGCCCAGCAGGACGGCGCGCCAGGCGCCCGGTGCGGGTTGCAGCAAGGTGCGTCCGCGCAGCCAGGCCGCCGCGGCCAGCATGAAAACTGCGCTCAGTACAAAGACCCAGGCCGTGTAGCTCAGGGCATGACCGGCCAGGCGCACGCCCTGGCCGTCGACCAGGGTGTAGAGCGCGATCACGCCGGCGTTGGCCAGGGCGGCCAGCACTGCGGCGGGATGGCCGGCGCCGCTGCGCCAGGCCCGGCCGGCCAGCGCCAGGACGCCGCCACAGATCAGCGTGATGCCCAGCCAGGCGCCGGGTGTGGGGGTCTCGCCCAGCAGCAGCGCCGCGGCCAGCGCGGTCAGCACCGGCGCCGTGCCACGCATCAGGGGGTAGGCGAGGCCCAGAGTGGCGCCCTGGTAGGCGCGTGCGACCAGCGCGAAATAGACGACGTGGATCAGGCCCGAGGCCAGCAGCCAGGGCCAGCTTGCGGCAGCGGGCAAGGGCAGGCCCGGCAAGAGCAGCAAGGCGAAGGCGGCGGCGCCGCACACCACGTGCAGCGAAGCGAGGAACTTGTCGGGGCTGGCCCGCACCAGCGCGTTCCAGCCCGCGTGCAGCAGGGCCGAGAAGATCACCACGGCCATCACGTCGATCGGCATGGGCGACCCCGTTGTCCTTCAGCGCCGGCGCAGGCCCAGGGCCATCACGGCCCCGACCACGATGAGCGCACCCACCACCTGCACCTGCGCAATGGTCTGGCCCAGCAGGGCCCAGGCCAGCACCAGGGCCGCCACCGGTTCGACGTTCATGATGGGCGAGCTGCCCACCACGCCCAGCCTGGGCAGCAGGGTGAACATGAGGGTGAAGGCCGTGCCGTAGAACAGGGTCAGCCCGGCCAGGCCCCACCAGCCGGCTGCGGCCTGCGGCAGGTGCAGGCCGCCCTGCAGCGGCACGGCCACCAGGGCCAGCAGGCCGACCAGGGCCATGGTGATGGCCGTGCGCAGGCGCCCGTCCACGACGGCCGCCTCGTGCTGCGTGAGCACCAGGGCCGCGCCGAACACGGCGGCTGCCACCAGGGCGAAGGCCACACCCGCGCCGATGCGGCTCCACTGCCCGGCCGCGCCCAGGCCGGAAGCCGCACCCAACGCGTCGAGCGCCAGCGCCAGGCCGAACAGCAGCACGGGCATGGCCAGCAGCACGGCGCGTTCCGGTTTGTGCCGGTAGAGCAGCCAGGCAAACAAGGCCGTCCACAGCGGGTAGGTGTTGAAGGTCAGCAGGGCCAGGGCTACGGGCAGGCGCGCCACGGCGGCATAGAGGCACAGGCTCTGCACGGCAACCAGGCCGCTGATCAGGAGCAGGAAACCGCGCTGGCGCGGCGTGATGCTGAGGGGGACGCCTTGCTGCCAGACGATGGCGCCGACCACGGTGGCCGTGACGAAGCTGCGCACCAGCACGGCGGTGGCCACGTCCAGGCCGTGGTTGAAGGCCAGGCGTGCCGCCACATGGTTGGCGCCGAAGAGGCAGGCGGTGAAGAGCAGGGTGAAGAAGGCGGCGCGGCTGAGCGCGCGGGGCGAGACGGTCATGGGGATGAAACGGAGGTCAATAGAGCTTGCGCACGCGCGCCTGCAGACGCGCCAGACCCAGCAGGATATCCGTGTTCGGCGTGGGCGTGCCGGTCAGTGTGCCCAGTTCCTGCACCACGGTGACCAGGGCGTCGATCTCCACCGGGCGGCCGGCTTCGACGTCCTGCAGCATCGAGGTCTTGAAGGCCCCCAGCTTGAGCGTGACGGCGTGCCGGTCCTCGGGCTGCTGGAAGATGGGAATGCCGATGCGCGCACCGATCTCCTTGGCTTCGAGCATGATCTTGGAGATGAAGTCGCGCACCAGCGGGTCGCCCAGGATCTTGTCGGTGGTGGCGCCGGTCAGCGCGCTGACCGGGTTGATCGTCATATTGCCCCAGAGCTTGTACCAGATGTCTTTCTGGATCTGGGCCGATTGCTCGACCTCGAAACCCGCCTGGCCCAGCAGGGCGGTGAGCTGCTGCGCGCGTTCGGTCTTCTGGCCCGAAGGCTCGCCGATGATGACGCGTTTGCCGAAGTGGTTCTGCGCGTAGCCCGGCTCCAGCAGCGAACAGCTCGCGTGCACCACGCCCCCGACGATGTGTGCCGCGGGGATGCGGGCGGCGATCTCGCCCATGGGGTCGATGGCCTTGAGCTGGGTGCCGGCGAACTTCTCGCCAAAACCCTGGAAGAACCACCAGGGCACGCCATTCATGGCGGTGAGCACCACGGTGTGCGGGCCCAGCAGCGGCTTGATCTGGCGCGCGACCTCGGGCAGGGCCGGGGCCTTGACGGCCAGGATCACCAGGTCCTGCGCGCCCAGCGCTGCGGGGTCGGCACTGGCCTGCACCGGCACGGCCAGGGTGTCCTTCTCGAACTGGCAGCGCAGGCCATGCTGCTGTAGCGCGCTCAGCGTGGCGCCGCGCGCCACCACGCTGATGCTGCAGCCGGCCCGGCCCAGGCGCGTGCCCATCCACGCGCCGATGGCGCCGGCGCCGTAGATGCACACCTTGCCGTAGGGCTTGTCGCTCATGTCGGTCTCTCCCTGTGCGCTTTGTGCACGGCAGGGGAGCGGCCGCGGCCCAGGCGCAGGTTGAGGTAGACAAAAGCGTCGTCGCCGCTGCCGCCCGCTGCCCGGCCGGCCGCACCGCCATCGGCCACGGCGTGGTGGGCGGCCGGGTAGGCCAGCACACGTGCGCCGCCAGCGGGGAAGACCTGCTTGTCGTTTTCATCACGTTGCAGCAGCATCCCATCGGCCAGGCTGCGGCACAGTGCGGTCATGTCGCTCTCGTGGTCGAGGTTGCTGGTGTAAGGGATGACGAGGTGGGGCATCGATAAGACCTGGTTCAGATGCGGGGATGGTGCGACATGGCACAGCCAGGCCAAAAGGTAACCGAATTTCGTGCAGGCTGAACATAGACGGCTGTGATTTCATACAGTCTTTGCGCTACCATGGTGCCATGGCCAAGGACAAAACCATCTACACCTGCAACGAGTGCGGCGGCATCAGCCCCAAATGGCTGGGCAAGTGCCCGCATTGTTATGCCTGGAACTCGCTGATCGAGTCCGTGGCCGAGAGCGCCGCACCGACCAAGAACCGTTTTGCCGCGCTCGCGAAAACCGCCGAGGTGGTGGCGCTGGCCGACATCGAGGCCTCCGACGTCGAACGCACCCCGACCGGCCAGGACGAACTGGACCGGGTGCTGGGCGGGGGCATCGTCGAAGGTGGCGTGGTCTTGATCGGGGGTGACCCGGGCATCGGCAAGTCCACCCTGCTGCTGCAGGCGCTCGATGCCTTGCAGCGCAGCGGTCAAAAAACACTCTACGTCACGGGTGAGGAAAGTGGTGCGCAAGTGGCTTTGCGTGCCCGCCGTCTGGGGCTGGACGGCTCGCGGGTGCAGGTGCTGGCCGAGATCCAGCTCGAGAAGATCCTGGCCACGCTGGACGCGCACCAGCCGGCGATTGCCGTGATCGATTCCATCCAGACCGTCTATTCCGACCAGCTCACCTCGGCCCCCGGCTCGGTAGCCCAGGTGCGCGAATGCGCCGCGCACCTCACGCGCGCGGCCAAGGCCAGCGGCACGGCCATCGTGCTCGTGGGCCACGTCACCAAGGAGGGTGCGCTGGCCGGCCCGCGTGTGCTCGAACACATGGTGGACACGGTGCTTTACTTCGAAGGCGACACACACAGCAGCTTTCGTCTGATCCGCGCCATCAAGAACCGCTTCGGCGCGGTCAACGAAATCGGCGTCTTTGCCATGACGGAGAAGGGTCTCAAGGGCGTGAGCAACCCCAGCGCCATCTTTCTCTCGCAACACGCCGAGCCGGTGCCCGGCAGCTGCGTCATGGTCACGCTGGAAGGCACGCGCCCCATGCTGGTGGAGATCCAGGCCCTGGTGGACAGCGGCGGGCCGTCGCCACGCCGTCTTTCGGTGGGCCTGGACCGCGACCGCCTGGCCATGCTGCTGGCCGTGCTGCACCGCCATGCGGGCGTGGCCTGCCTGGACCA
>JAGWTL010000153.1 GCA_028869035.1 Burkholderiales bacterium
CGAAGCGCACGGCATCGACTTCGAGGCCGAGGTGGCCGTGGTCACCGCCGACGTGCCCATGGGCGCCACTCCCGAGCAGGCGCTGGACGGCATCCGCCTGCTGATGATCGCCAACGATGTCAGCCTGCGCCACCTGATCCCCGACGAGCTGGCCAAGAACTTCGGTTTCCTGCAAAGCAAACCCGCCACCGCCTTTGGCCCGGTGGCCGTCACGCTGGACGAACTCGGTGATGCGTGGCAGGGCGGCAAGCTGCACCTCGCCCTGCAAAGCGTATGGAACGGCCGCGTCGTGGGCATGTGCGAGGCCGGCGATGAGATGACCTTCCACTTCGGCCAGCTCATTGCCCATCTGGCCAAGACACGCAATGTGCGGGCCGGCAGCATCATCGGTTCGGGCACGGTCAGCAACCGCGCCACCGAGGTGCATGGCAAGAAGGAATGGAGCAAGGGCTACAGCTGCATCGCCGAGAAGCGCGCCATCGAGACCATCCAGGACGGCCAGCCCGTCACCGATTACATGAAGTTCGGCGATACGATCCGCATCGAGATCAAGGGCAGGGACGGCCAGTCTGTTTTCGGTGCCATCGATCAGAAGATCGTGCCGCTGGTCAGGTAAGACGCTCTCTGCCGATGAAAAAGGGCGACCCGCGGGTCGCCCTTTTGTTTTGCCTGAGGGGCAGTTCAGATCTTCTGGTTCATCTGGTCGTACTTGAGAAAGTACTGCCTGGCCATGGCCACCAGCTGGCCGTCGCTGGGGTGGTCGCTGGTGATCACGCCGACGATGGCTTTGTCGATGTCCTTGTCATGGCGCGCGCAATGCGCCTTGAACTCGTCCTTGGCCTGGGCCGGGCCCGTCACCAGGATCTCGTGCACGCCCTTGAGGGCTTCGGCGATCGAGTGGTAGTAGATCTGGTCGCTGCTGTTGTGGCCACCGGCCGCGCTGTGGTGTCCGCTGGCGCCTTCGCCACGGCCCGAACCCTGGTGTGCGCCGGTGTGGCCACCGGGGGCCTTGTGGTGGCTGCGTGACTTGATCTTCTGCGCCGCGATGTGCTCGCGGTCGAAGTGGATGACGTGGGCTTCCGAGCGGTCAAGCCAGACGATGGCGTGGAAGGTGGGCATGGCGCATTCCCTCTCGAGGTCGTGAAGAAGTGGTGCGCCTCAGGCGCGGTGCGCGAGTTCGAACTTGCCCTGGCAGGCGATGCAGCGTGGGGTTTCGGGCGCGGCGTGCAGGCGCGCGGCGGGGATGTCGGCGCCGCAATCGGTGCACACGCCGTAACTGCCGTCCTCGATGCGCCTGAGCGCGGCCTCGACGGCGTCGAGTTCGGTGCTTTCGCGGGCGTCGAGTGTGAATTCCAGCTCGCGTTCGGTCTCCAGCTGGGCGCGGGAATCCTCCTTTTGCCCGCCAAAGTGCTCGTCCGAGGCCTGGGCCCGGCCCATGGTGCCGCCGCGCAGGCCAGCCAGCTGGGCCAGCAGGGTGCTGCGCTGCTCGACCAGCTGTTTCTTGAAGGGCGCGGTGATCTGGGTGCTCATGTCGGACTCTCCATCAGGGTATGAATCCATCATGCGCGTCCGCTCTGTGCCCGTCTTTGACGCAGGTCAAGGCCCATGCCGACGGCTGTCCGGGGCCGGTGAAGGATAATGGGCGCCCATGCAGACGCTGCGCCACGTCCCTTACATCGCCCGCTTCGTGCTGGCGTGTTTCGTGCTGTCGCTGGGTGTGGCCGTTGCCTCGCCCATCGTGAATCCGCAGTCCATCGAGCTGGTCTGCGCCAGCGGCGGCGCCATGAAGCTCATCGTCAAGAATGCCGACGGTGGCGCCGATGAAGTCCGTGGCCACACCCTGGACTGTCCCATGTGCCTGCCCGCGGGTGCGCCGCCTGCGCTGGCGCAACCCGAGCCCTTCGTCCCCTCGGTCCTGGCGAATGCCCTGCGCCCGCTGGCGGCGGCGCACATCGTCGGCCGAACGGCCGCACCCCTTCCCCCTCGCGGTCCTCCCGCCCTCTCCTGATCCATCGCGTCAGCCGCCCGGTGCCTGCGCCGGCCCGGCTGTGTTCCCTGATGTTTCCGGAGAATATTCATGCGGAAGAATCGCCCGGTCATGGCCCCGGCCCTGGCCTTTCCTTTGGTCTTTGAGGCTTCGGCCCGGAGTGTCACGGCACAGGCCCAGACCGACACACCGGCGAAGTCGCTCGGTGTGGTCACCGTCAACAGCGGCCAGCCCACCTCGCTGCCCACGCAGATCCCCGCCACCATCGAAGGCGTGACGCGCGAGCAGATCGCGGAGACCGTCAACGCCACCGACAGCGAGGACGCGCTCAAGTACCTCCCCAGCCTGCTGGTGCGCATGCGTTATGTGGGTGATTACAACCACGCCGTGCTGTCCAGCCGCGCCTCGGGCAAGGGCAACAGCGCGCGCTCGGCGGCGTATGCCGACGGCATCCTGCTCTCCAACTACCTGGGCAACGGCGCCACCTATGCGCCGCGCCGGGGCATGGTGAGCCCCGAGGAGATCGAGCGTGTGGACGTCATGTACGGCCCTTACCCGGCAGCCTATCCCGGCCTCCGTGGGCGCGGTGGTGGACTATGTGACGCGCATGCCCACCCGCTTCGCGGGTTCGGCCAGCCTGGGCGCCTGGAACCAGAACTTCAAGCGCTACAACAGCAGTGCCAGCTACGGCGGCACCCAGGGCAGCGCCTCGCTGGGCAGCCGCAGCGGCGACCGGTCCTGTGGGTCCATGTGAGCCACACGGACAGCACGGGTCAGCCCCCGGTGTTCGCCGCCAGGCTGCTGACGGCCACGGCCGGCGCGGGCACCACACCCGTCACGGGCGCCGTGCGGACTCTCAGCACCACCACCAGCCGCGTGCAGAACATCGACGCGGTCAACCCCAAGGCCGTGGCTTCGCTGGGCATCGACAACCTGACCGACGAAACCTACTGGAGCTTCCATCCCTACCCGCAGCGCACCTACGTGGCGGACCTCAGAGTCAATTTCTGAAAGATTTCCGTATGAAATATCTCAATGCCTTCTTGCGCGCCGCCGCCCTGCTGGCGAGCGCCACCACGGTCTCAGCCCATGTGGTCCTGGAAGACCAGGCCGCGCTGGCCGGCAGCAGCTACCGCGCGACCTTCCGCGTGGGCCACGGCTGCGACGGCAGCCCCACCACGGCCATCCGTGTGTTCCTGCCCGTAGGCGTGCGCGGCGCCAAGCCCAGCCCGAAGCCGGGCTGGACCCTGGCCGTGCGGCGCGAGACTCTGGCCCAGCCCTACAGCAGCCACGGCAAGACCGTGCGCGAAGACGTGGTCGAGGTCAGCTGGACGGCCAGCAGCCCGGCGTCTTTCCTGCAGGACGACTGGTATGACGAGTTCGTGCTGCGCGCCACGCTGCCCGAGCAGGCCGGCGCCCTGTGGTTCCGGGTGGAGCAGGGTTGCGTCCAGGGCCGGCTGGACTGGGCCGAGATCCCCGCGCAGGGCACTTCGACCCGCGGCCTCAAGGCGCCGGCCGTGCTGCTCGAGGTGCTGCCCTCGGGCGCACCGGCCCACGCGCACTGAGTCCTTTGAATTCCCCTTATAGTTTTGAATCAGGAGTCCCACCATGATGTCCTTCAAGAACCTGGCTGCCCTGCTGGCCGCCTTCACCGTCCTGGCCGCCCAGGCTCAATCTGTCGAGGTGCGCGAGGCCTGGGCCCGTGTCACCGTGCAGGGCCAGAAAGTCAGCGGTGCTTTCATGAAACTCACCGCGAAGGAAAACACACGCCTGGTCGGCGTGTCCTCGCCTGTGGCCGGCATCACCGAAGTGCATGAGATGAAGATGGACGGTGACATCATGCGCATGCGTGCCGCTCCGGATGTCGAGCTGCCCGCTGGCAGGACCGTCGAGTTCAAGCCCGGGGGTTACCACGTCATGCTGATGGACCTCAAGACCGCCCTGCGCAAGGACAGCACCATTCCCCTGACCCTGGTCTTCAAGAATGCCAAGGGCGTGGAAAGCAAGCTGCAGGTGCAACTGCCGGTGCGCACGGCGGCCCCGGGTGCCGATGCCCACGGCGCCGGCATGAAACATTAGGAGCCTGGGGAACTCGTGAAGCAGTCGTAGCGAGCGCTGTCCAACGACGCGATCGGGTTGCGTAGTAGATCGTCGATTCGCGTGTTTTAGCGCCCCAGCAGATTGCGCTGCACATGGATCAGATGGCCCCGCGTGCAGTCCAGAGCGCGCTCCAGGTCGCGCTCGCGCAGCGCGGCGACCAGCTGGCGGTGTTCGCGCTGGTAGGCCTCGCGCCGCTCGGGTGTGACGCTGCGGCGCTTGAGCATGCCCCACTCACCCTGGGCGCGGGCCTGGTTCATGAGCTTGAAGACCTGGCTCACGAAGCTGTTGTGCGCGGCTTCGGCGATCACCTCGTGCAGCAGGCCGTCCCAGTGCTCGAAGTCTTCCAGCGTGTGGGCCGCTTCGGCGCGCTCGCAGCACTGGGTCATGCGCGTGAAATCGGCCGGCGTGGCATTGCGCACCACCATCTCCACGATGGCCGGCTCCAACGCCATGCGCACTTCCATCAGCTCGGACGGGCTGACCGCCGCTGTGGCTGCGCTGGACTCCAGCGCCGGCAGCAGAGTGGCGATGCGCTCGCTCACATAGGTGCCGCTGCCCACCGTCTGCGTGATCAGCCCGGCCTCCTTGAGCTGGCCCAGCACACGGCGTACCGCCGAGCGGCCCAGGCCGTAGTCAGTGCACAGCGCGCGCTCGGTCGGGATGCGGTGGCCGGCGCGCCAGATGCCGGACTTCAGCTTTTCCAGCAGGGTTTCGCGCAGCAGGGCAGACGGGTCCATGGTCGTGAGGCAGGGCAGTTGTAGGAAATTGGGCGCCATCATAACAAGCGAACAACCAAGTTGAACCAATAAAAATGGCACCTACGTATTTCCCACTGAACTCAGAGTGAAATCGGTCTTCTATAATTTTCACCAAGATAAACCAATGGCAACCAATAACCGGTTGCCTCGCAGGAGTCCGCATGAAAATCGCACGTGTGCAAAAAGACGGCCAGATCCACCTGGCCCTGGTCGATGAAGCCAGGCAGGAAGTCGCCCTGGTCGGCGGCGCCTTGGCCCAGCACCCCAACCCGGTGCTCAACGTCATCCAGCTCGGCGTCACTGCGGCGCAGCTGCAGGCCACCGCCACGGCGCGTGTGCCCATGGCCCAGGTGAAATTCATGGCGCCGCTCTCCGCCTTCCTGCGCAACCCCTTCGCCGTGGGCAAGAACTACCACGAGCACGCCATGGAATTCGACAAGAGCGGCTTCAACGCCACCAGCGGCGCCGCCTCGGCCATCCCCGCCTTCCCGCAGATCTTCACCAAGGCCACGCTCACGCTCAACGGCCCCACCGACCCCATCCAGTACAACCCCAAGCACACCCGGTCGGTGGACTACGAGGGCGAGATCGGCGTGGTCATCGGCGCCACCTGCCGCAACGTCAGCAAGGACGACGCCATGAAGCAGGTCTGGGGTTTTGTCGCCATGAACGACGTCACCGCGCGCGACCTGCAGAAGAACCACGCGCAGTGGTTCCTGGGCAAGTCCCTCGACGGCTTCTGCCCCATCGGTCCCTGGATCACCACCACCGACGAGGCCCCCGCCGACATGCGCATGCAGACCTGGGTCAACGGCGAACAGCGCCAGAACGCCCACATCTCGCAGCTGATCTTCGACGTGCCCACCCTGATCGAGCAGATGAGTGCTGCCATGACCCTGCTGCCCGGCGATATTATCGCCACCGGCACCTCGGTGGGCGTGGGCGTCGGCTTCAATCCGCCCAAGTTCCTGAAGCACGGTGACGTGGTGCGCGTGGCCATCAGCGGCCTGGGCGAGCTGAACAACCCCGTCCAGGAAATCTAGGCGAGGCGAACCGGAACAGCCCTTCGCCCTGAGCTTGGTCGAAGGGCCCTTCGTCCTTGCTCAGGACAGGCTTCGACAGGTTCAGCCCGAACGGTAGGATGTACCAACACAACGAGGAGACCCCCATGACCCAACGCCGAGAATTTCTGCAACTGAGCGCCGCCGCGCTGGCGGCCGCCGGCCTGCCCGCCCTGGCGCAGGACGTCTACCCCAGCAAACCCCTCACCATGCTCGTGCCCTTCCCGCCGGGCGGCGTGGCCGATACCGTGGGCCGTCCCGTGGCCGAGGCCATGGCGCGCGCGCTGGGCCAGCCCATGGTGGTGGAGAACAAGGGCGGCGCCGGCGGCGGCATCGGCATGGCGCAGGTGGCCAAGTCCAAGGCCGATGGCTACAACCTGCTCATGTCGCTTTCGTCCGTCGTGGTGCTGCCCGAGGCCGACAAGGTGCTCAAGCGCAACCCGCTCTACACCCTGGACCAGTTGAAGCCGGTGGCCCGCTTCACCGCCGACCCCACGGCCCTGGTGGTGCGCGCCGACAGCCCCTGGAAGACCTACAAGGACTTCATTGCCCACGTGAAATCCCACCCTGGCCAGACTACCTTCGGTTCTTCGGGCAACTACGGCACCATGCATGTACCCATGGAGCAGCTCAAGGCCGCCACCGGTACCTTCATGCTGCATGTGCCTTACACCGGCGCGGGCCCGGCCGTGCTCGCCCTGCTGGCCGGCCAGATCGATGCGCTGTCCACCGGCCCGTCCAGCGTGATGCAACACGTGCGCGCCGGCAAGCTGCGTGTGTTGGCCCATTGGGGTGAAGGCCGCTTGGCTGCGCTGCCCGAAGTGCCGAGCTTCAAGGAGTTGGGTGTGCCGATCAGCTATTCGCAATGGTCCGGTCTCTTCGTGCCGGCCGGTACACCGGATGCCGTGGTGACCAAGCTGCGTCAGGCGGCCAAGGCTGCGTCGGAAGACGCACGTGCCAAGCAGTCGCTGATTGCGGCCGGCACCTCCTTCATGTACCAGGACGCGCCCGAGTTCGAGCG
>JAGWTL010000154.1 GCA_028869035.1 Burkholderiales bacterium
TTCATATATGGACTCCCCCACAAGTGCAAGAAACTGACCGATTGGGGACCTTGGGATAAAGCGCCTGCTTCGTATATCCGGCATCTGAGGTGGACTCTGTTGAGGCCCGTACCGCCCTTCGACAAGCTCAGGACAGGCCATGGAATTTGCGTCACCGCCAAGGCCTATCGATGCAAGCGGCTGCTGAACCGTCGTCCCTTAAGATGCCAGCCATGCCCACCCTCGCCGAACTCTCCGCCTTCCTGTCGAAGGAATTTCCCCAGACTCCCTGCACCATCGTCGCCGTCGGCGACCGGGGCGCGACCATACGCCACACCGTGGGTGAGGCCGAGCTGCGGCCCGGCGGAACGGTGTCGGGGCCGGTGATGATGGCCACGGCCGATGTGGCGCTGTACGTGGCCATTCTGGGTGAAATCGGTATCGTGCCGCTGGCGGTCACCACCAGCCTGAGCTTCAACTTCATGCGCAAGCCCGCGGGCGACCGCGACATCCTCGGGGTCTGCAAGCTGCTCAAGCTGGGCCGCACGCTGGCTGTGGGCGAGGTGACGCTCTACTCCGAAGGCTCGGACGAGCCCGTGGCCCATGCGGTGGGCACTTACGCGATTCCGCGCTGAGCATCTGTCTCCCGCCATGAAAACCCTGCTGCGCATCTTCGCTGTCACCGTGCTGGCGCTGGCCGCGCTGACCGGTGCTTTCATCGCCTGGTCCTGGGCGCCTGACCTTCCGCTGGCGCAGCTCAAGGCACGCTGGGCCACGCCGCCCTCGCAGTTCATCGAGGTCGAAGGCCTGCAGGTGCATCTGCGCGACGAGGGGCCGCGCAGCGATCCCGCGCCCATCGTGCTGGTGCACGGCACCTCGGCCAGCCTGCACACCTGGGAGGGCTGGGCGGCGGAGCTGCGCAAGACGCGCCGCGTGATCCGCTTCGACCTGCCGGGTTTCGGGCTGACCGGGCCCAACGCCACGAATGACTACAGCCGGGACGTCTACGTTCGTTTTGTCGGAGCGCTGATGGACCGGCTGGGTGTGCAGCGTTTCGTGATCGGCGGCAATTCCCTGGGCGGCGACGTGGCCTGGACCGTGGCCCACGCCTATCCGCAACGCGTGCAGCGGCTGATCCTGGTGGACGCGGCCGGTTACCCCCTGGAGTCCCTGTCGGTGCCGCTGGGTTTCCGCATCGCGGGCACACCGGCCCTGCGCGGCATCATGGCCAACATCCTGCCGCCCGGGTTGATGGCGCAATCGATGCGCAATGTCTATGGCGATCCCGCGCGCGTCACGCCCGAGCTGGTGGCGCTGTACACCGACATGGCACGGCGCGAGGGCAACCGCCAGGCGCTGGGCGCGGCGCTGCAACAGCGCCTGGCGCAGCGCGACAGCGGGCGCGAGCGGGACATCAAGGCCCTCAGTCTGCCCACGCTGATCCTCTGGGGCGGGCAGGACCGTCTGATCCCGCCGGTTTATGCGCAGCGTTTTGCGGCGGACATCAGCGGCGCCAAGCTGGTGATGTTCGATGCCCTGGGCCATGTGCCGCAGGAGGAAGACCCGACCGCCACGGTGGCCGCGGTGCGGGCCTTTTTGCGCTAGGCGCGGTTAGTCTGCGCCGCAATCTGGAGGTCTTATACGACTTCGCGTTCAAAGATATAACCCGTTCGCCCTGAGCCTGTCGAAGGGCTGCAGGGGCTTCGACCCCTTCGACTTTGCTCAGGACAGGCGGCTCAGCCCGAACGGTTTTGTTGACTGAACGAAGTCGGTATTAAACCTCCAGATTGTCAATCAGGCGGGTGCTGCCCAGACGCGCCGCACCCAGCACCACCAGCGCGTTCCGACCGAAGTCGCCGGCCTGCGGGGGCTGCAGGTCGTGGCGGCGGCGCACGGTCAGGTAGTCGGGGTGCCAGCCGCGGTCGGCCAGGGTTTTCATGGCGTGCTGCTCGATGGCGGCGACGTTGCGCTCGCCGTTCTGCAGCGCGACGATCATGCCCTTGAGCGTGCGCGAGAGCTGCACGGCCTCGGCGCGTTCAGCGGGGCTCAGGTAGCCGTTGCGCGAGGACAGGGCCAGGCCGTCGTCGGCGCGCAGGGTGGCGCCGGTGACGATCTCGATGGGCAGGGCCAGCTGGGCCACCATGCGGCGGATCACCATCTGCTGCTGGTAGTCCTTGGCGCCGAAGAGGGCCACACGCGGCTGCACGCAGTTGAAGAGCTTGAGCACCACGGTGCACACGCCGGTGAAGAAACCGGGGCGGAAGTGGCCTTCGAGGATGTCGGCGAGTTCCGTGGGGGGGGTTACCTTGTAGCCCTGGGGTTCGGGATAGAGATCCTGCTCGCCGGGTGCGAAGACCAGGTCGCAGCCGGCGGCCTCCAGCTTGGCGCAATCCGCTTCCAGCGTGCGCGGGTAGGTGCCGAAGTCCTCGTGCGGCAGGAACTGCAGGCGGTTGACGAAGATGCTGACCACCGTGACGTCGCCCAGTGGCTTGGCCTGCTTCACGAGGGCAATGTGCCCCTCATGCAGATTGCCCATGGTGGGCACGAAGGCCGGGCGCTGATACTTGCCGAGTTCGGCGCGCAATTCAGCGATGGTGTGAATCAGCTTCATCGTCACGAATATAAAGGCTATTCAGTCGCGGGGTACCGCGGAACCGGCTTTGCCGGGCCGCTGGTGCCGTCCCCCTCCGGGGATGACGCCGAAGGCGGCTCATGGGGGGCTTATCTACCAGGCGTGCTGGGCGTTCACGGGGAAGGTGCCTTCCTTCACGGCCTTGACGTAGGCTTCCATGGCGCCGCGCACGCTGCCGGCGTCCGCCATGAAGTTGTGCACGAACTTGGCCATCTTGCCCAGGTTCATGCCCAGCATGTCGTGCAGCACCAGCACCTGGCCGGCGCAGTCCACGCCGGCGCCGATACCGATGGTGGCGCAGTGGGGCATGGCCTGGGTGATGTCGGCCGACAAGGCCGCGGGCACCATCTCCAGCACCAGCAGGGTGGCGCCGGCATCCTGCAGTTCGAGTGCGTGGCGCTTGAGCGTGGCAGCGGCTTCGTCGCCGCGGCCCTGCACACGGTAACCGCCGAGTGCGTGCACGGTCTGCGGCGTCAGGCCCAGGTGGGCGCAGACGGGGATGCCGCGGTCCACGAGGAAACGCACGATCTCGGCCGTCCAGCCGCCGCCTTCGATCTTCACCATGTGGGCGCCGGCCTGCATCAGCACGGCGGCGTTGCGGAAGGCCTGCTCCTTGGACTCATGGAAGGTGCCGTAGGGCATGTCGCCGATGATCCAGGCCGTGCCCTGCACGCGGCGCACGCCGCGCGTGACGCTCTCCACGTGGTAGCGCATGGTCTCCAGCGTCACACCCACGGTACTGCTCAAACCCTGGCAGACCATGCCCAGCGAGTCGCCGATCAGGATGCACTCCACGCCGGCCGCGTCGGCCGTGGCCGCGAAGGTGGCGTCGTAGGCGGTGAGCATGGTGATCTTCTCGCCGCGCGCGTGCAGTTCCTGCAGGCGCGGCAGGCTGATGGGCTTGCGTGTGGCCGGCGCCGAAGCCGGGGGCAGGGTGCCGTAGGGCGAGGCGCCGCTTTGCTGTGTCACGGATGTCTCCTTGGTGTGCGGATGACGACGCCTGCGGCGTCATGACCTCGTTGCTGCCCAACATCGATGACGGCGCTGCGCGCCATGACTTCAGTCATTTCGTCATCGATGCCGCGCAGCGGCGAGGTCATTCTGTCATCCCTCAGGTCTTGCCGGGCGGTTGCTGGGCCGGGCTCATGCCCAGGCGTTGCATCAGCCGCATGTCGGCCTCGGTATCGGGGTTGCCGGTGACCAGCAGCTTGTCGCCGTAGAAGATGGAATTGGCGCCGGCCAGGAAGCACAGGGCCTGGATGGCCTCACCCATCTGCTGGCGGCCCGCCGAGAGGCGCACGCGTGCCTTGGGCATGGTGATGCGGGCCACGGCGATGGTGCGCACGAACTCGAAGGGGTCGATCGGCGCCTGGTCGGCCAGCGGCGTGCCTTCGACGCGCACCAGGTTGTTGATGGGAACGGATTCCGGATAGGGGTCCAGATTGGCCAGTTCAGCGATCAGACCGGCGCGGTGGCGCACGGTCTCGCCCATGCCCACGATGCCGCCCGAGCAGACCTTGACGCCGGCGCCGCGTACGCGCGCCAGTGTGTCCAGGCGGTCCTGGTAGTCGCGGGTGGAGACGATGTCGCCGTAGAACTCGGGTGCGGTATCGAGGTTGTGGTTGTAGAAGTCCAGACCCGCGTCGCGCAGCTGCTCGGCGTGGCCGTCTTCCAGCATGCCTAACGTAGCGCAGGTTTCCATGCCCAGGCCCTTCACGCCGCGCACGAGATCGGCAACCTTTTCGATGTCGCGGTCCTTCGGTGCGCGCCAGGCGGCGCCCATGCAGAACCGTGTGGCGCCTGCGTCCTTGGCACGCTGGGCGGCAAACAGCACCTCTTCGAGTTCCATGAGCTTGCTGGCCTTGACGCCGGTGTCGAACTCGGCCGACTGCGGGCAGTAACCGCAGTTCTCGGGGCAGCCGCCGGTCTTGACGGAGAGCAGGGTGGCGAACTCGATCTTGGTGGGGTCGAAGTGCTCACGGTGCACGATCTGCGCGCGGTAGAGCAGCTCGGGGAAAGGCAGCTGAAACAGCGCCTCGATGGCGTCCACGCTCCAGCGCTCGGCCTTGGGATGCACGGGCGCCTTGGGGGCGCGGTGCAGGGTGATGGTCTGTTCAGTCATGACGTTTCCTTGCTCCGGTTTCAGGCGCTGTCGCCGCCGTGATGGTCAACGTGTGCCGGCACATGCGACGCTTCCTGCACCGGGATGTGGCTGCGCTGTTCCTTGATGCGGTTCTTGTTGTCCACAAACACGAGCTTGGGCTCGAAACCCTTGCACTTCTCTTCCGGGACCTGGGCAAAGGCCGCAATGATGAGCAGGTCGCCCACGGCGGCGCGGCGCGCGGCCGAGCCGTTGACCGAGATGATGCCGGAGCCGCGCTCGCCGCGGATGGCGTAGGTGATGAAACGCTCGCCGTTGTTGATGTTCCAGATGTGAACCTGTTCGTTCTCCATCAGGTTCGCGGCTTCCAGCAAGTTCTCGTCGATGGCGCAGGAGCCCTCGTAATGCAGCTCGCAGTCGGTGACCGTGGCACGATGGATCTTGGATTTGAGCAGGGTGCGGTACATGGTGTCTTTCTCCTCGCGGCCGCTCAGTGGGCAGGCGGGACCAGAATGGTGGGATGTGCAGTGGTGTCGGTCTGCGGGTAATCGCGGCTGAAATGCAGGCCGCGGCTCTCATGGCGCGATTGTGCGCTGCGCACGATCAGGTCCGCAACCTGCACGAGGTTGCGCAATTCCAGCAGATCGCGCGTGACGTGGAAGCTGGAATAGAACTCCTGGATTTCCGAGCGCAGCAGCTCGATGCGGTGCGCGGCGCGTTCCAGCCGCTTGTTGGTCCGGACGATGCCCACGTAGTCCCACATGAAGCGGCGCAGCTCGTCCCAGTTGTGCGAGATGACGACGGCCTCGTCGGCGTCGGTCACGCGGCTGTCGTCCCAGGCCGGCAGGGCCGGCACGGCGGCGGGTTTTTCCCGGGCGATGGACTGGGCCGCGGCGCGGGCGTAGACCATGCACTCGACCAGGGAGTTGCTGGCCAGGCGGTTGGCGCCGTGCAGGCCGGTGTAGGCGGTCTCGCCCACGGCGTACAGGCCGGGCAGGTCGGTGCGGCCGTCCAGGTCGGTGACCACGCCGCCGCAGGTGTAGTGCGCGGCCGGCACCACGGGGATGGGCTGCGTGGCCATGTCGATGCCCAGCGCCAGGCAGCGCGCGTAGATGTTGGGGAAATGCTCCAGCAGGAAGTCCTTGGGCTGGTACGAAATGTCCAGGTAGACACAGTCCAGCCCGTGCTTTTTCATCTCGAAGTCGATCGCCCGGGCCACCACGTCGCGTGGCGCCAGCTCCTCGCGTTCGTCGTGCGCGGGCATGAAGCGGGCGCCGCCCGCCGATGCCGGCAGCAGCAGCTTGCCGCCCTCGCCGCGCACCGCTTCGCTGATCAGGTAGGACTTGGCGTGCGGGTGGTAGAGGCAGGTAGGATGGAACTGGATGAATTCCATATTGCCCACGCGGCAGCCGGCGCGCCAGGCCGCGGCGATGCCGTCGCCCGTGGCGGTGTCGGGATTGGTGGTGTAGAGATAGACCTTGCCGGCGCCGCCCGTGGCCAGGATGGTGTGCGGCGCGCTGAAGGTGTCCACCACATCGGTGACCTCGTTGAGCGCGTACAGGCCCAGGCAGCGCTGGCCGCCCAGGCCCAGCTTGGCGCTGGTGATGAGGTCCACCAGCATGTGGTGCTCGAACAGGGTGATGCTGGGCGTGGCCCGCACCTTCTTCATCAGCGTGTCCTGCACGGCCGCGCCGGTGGCGTCGGTTACATGCACGATGCGGCGCTCGCTGTGGCCGCCTTCGCGCGTGAGGTGCAGGTGGCCGTCTTCCTGCGAGAAGGGCACGCCCAGGTCCTGCAGCCAGCGGATGCTCTCGGGCGCCTGCTCCACGACAAAACGCGTGGCGTCCAGGTCGCACAGGCCGGCGCCGGCCACCAGGGTGTCCTGCACATGCGATGCCAGCGTGTCGCCCTCGCCCATGACGGCGGCGATGCCGCCCTGGGCCCAGCGGCTGGAGCCGTCGTTGAGCGCGCGTTTGGTGATGACCGCCACGCGGTGCGTGGGCGCCAGGTGCAGGGCGGCGCTCAGGCCTGCCAGGCCGCTGCCGACGATGAGGACGTCAAAGGAATGGGATGCCGGCGACACGGATGTTCAACTCGGGTAGGAGGGTCAGGCCGGTGTATAGGCCAGCCGCACATAGATGGGGGCGAAGGCCTCGGCCTGGGTGATGTCGATCAGGGTTTCCTTGGCCAGCTCGAGCAGGGCG